>JAGGWG010000001.1 GCA_021157605.1 bacterium
TAATAGTGTCACGGTATTGCCAACTGTAATCATACCAAGAGGTTCCCAAAACCTTGCCTTTTTGAAGAGATAGAGGAATAGAGATATAGGGAAATGTATAGGCAAAGAAAAGAACAAAAGAAAGAATCAATATGCCTAAGTTTAAAAAAGAAACATTGGGGAGAGAGTGATAGAAATTATACCAAGAAAACCTTTGCTTTAGAGTTTGGTGGAGATTATTAAGAAAGTGGAGGATTTGGGTTTCTTTTTTTATTTTTTTGGGTTTATTCCAATTAAAACCCGAGGGGCTTTTTAGTCCGGGCATAATTAAATTAACTTAAAACTATTATATCAGAAAAAGGAAGATTAATAAAAAACACGGGGAGAGAGTAAGCCGGATTCTGTTTCCCACCCCCGCCCCGCCAACGGCGAGGTGGTGGGGGACCGAGCATCTATCTGGGCTGTCTATTGCTAGACAGCTCGCGCAGAAAGACTTCTGGGTAGAGGGCTAAGACTCTTTTTGCCATAAAATCCCAGAAGCAGATCTTTCTTTGCACCAGAGGGGGTTTGCCGCCCATGCCAGATTGCTCTAGCAGGTCAGGGATTTACCCTGCGTTTCACCCTACCCAGCCGTAGTTTGTAAAACAAACTACGGTTGGGCGGTCTACGTCTCTGTGGCACTTTCCCTACCCAGCCCCGCCGTAGTTTATTAGTAAGCTACGGCAGGACAGGACGCCTTTTCTTCAAAGGCCTCCCTCAGCCTGGTGTCCGGACTTTCCTCCCCTGCCACGCCAGAAGCGGAGCAGGAGTACCCGGTTCTTCTCCCCGTGTTTAGCTTTTATTATACCAGAGAGAAATATTTTGTCAATTGCAAGCTAAGAGCACAAGATTAGCCAATATTCCAAAAATAAATAAAGAAAGATTATTCTTGGAATATTTCTTTTAAAAACTGACCAGTATATGACTTTTTAACTTTCGCCACCTCCTCAGGCATACCTTCAGCTACGATGCGACCACCTCTATCACCTCCTTGAGGACCAAGATCTATGATCCAATCTGCAGTTTTTACAACCTCAAGATTATGTTCAATAACCAAAACTGTGTTGCCCTTATCCACCAAGGCATTTAAAACCTTAAGCAGTTTCTTTGTATCTTCAAAATGTAAACCTGTAGTTGGTTCGTCTAAAATATACAAAGTCTTTCCTGTGGCTTTACGCGTCAGTTCTTTAGCCAGCTTGATCCTCTGTGCTTCACCGCCGGAAAGCGTAGTAGCTGGCTGACCTAATTTTAAGTAACCTAAACCAATTTTTTCTAAAACTTGCAGTTTTTCCCTAATAGGCTTAATGACATAAAAAAACCGCAGAGCTTCGCTCACTGTCATATCCAAAACTTCAGCAATGTTTTTGCCTCTGTAATTAACTTCTAGAGTCTCTCTGTTATAACGAGCCCCTTGACATTCAGGACAGGTGACATAAACATCAGGCAGAAAAAACATTTCAATCTTTATCGCCCCTTCACCTTTACACTTTTCACACCTTCCGCCCCGCACATTAAAAGAAAAACGTGAAGGAGCATAACCTCTAAGTTGAGATTCATTAGTTTGGGCAAACAACTGGCGAATATGGCTAAAAATCCCTGTATAAGTAACAGGATTAGAGCGGGGAGTGCGGCCAATAGGAGATTGATCAATCCTAATTACCTTATCAATATAATTGAGTCCTGTAATTCGACGATGTTTACCCACCTTTAGTTTCACCTGATTAAAATGAACCTTAAGGGCTTTAGCCAAGATATCATCAATAAGAGTAGATTTGCCTGATCCAGAAACACCAGTTATACAAACAAACTTGCCCAAAGGAATCTTAACATCAATATTTTTTAAGTTGTGTTCACTAGCGCCTTTGATAGTCAAAAACTTACCGTTTCCTTTCCGCCTTTTTTCAGGCAGGGGAATTGTTTTTTCACCTTTCAAATAGAGACCGGTTAAAGAATTCTTATTGCTTTTAATCTGGCTTAGTGTTCCTTCAGCTACAACCATCCCGCCACTTTCTCCTGCTCTAGGACCAATATCAATAATCCAATCAGCTGCTTCCAAGGTCTCGCGGTCATGCTCTACTACTACTACAGTGTTGTCTAAATCTCTCAATCTTTTTAGGCTCTGAATTAAACGTCCCACATCTATTTGATGCAACCCAATTGTTGGTTCATCTAAGATATAAAGCACGCCGGAAAGAGAAGAACCAATCTGAGTTGCTAGCCTAATACGCTGAGCTTCGCCATTAGAAAGGCTAACACCAGCTCTATCTAAACTCAAATAACTTACACCCACTTCCAGCAAAAACTCTAAACGATTGATAATCTCCCGTAAAATCTGATGAGCAATTTGTTTTTCAGAAGAAGAAAGCTTAAGACTAAGGAAAAACTTCCTAGCTTCATCTAAAGACATTGCTGAAACTTGGGCAATATTTTTCTTATTAAGCTTAATTGCTAAAACTTCAGGCTTAAGCCGGGTCCCCTGACAAACTCGACAAACCTCTTCTACCATATAATTCTGAATTTCGCGGCGGATAAAATCTGAATCAGTCTCACGATATCTTCGTTCTAAATAGGGAATCACTCCCTGGTAGGTAGTCAGATAACCGCCCACCCAATACTCTTCATCACCAGTACCGTAAAGAACAATGTTTTTAGCCTTTTTGTTCAATTTGCCTACAGGTACATCTAAAGAAAAATTATGCTTATCAGCCACCTCTTGTAAAATCCGCATATACCAACGTGATTTAGCCATTCCCCTTGCCCAAGGCCTAATAGCCCCCTCATTAATAGTTAATCTTGGATTAGGCATAATTAAGGCAGGATCTACAACCAAACGATGCCCTAACCCCTCACAAGCCGGGCAAGCACCGTAAGGGCTGTTAAAAGAAAAAATCCTCGGTTCAATTTCTTCAAAAGAAAAACCGCATTTGGGACAGGCAAAGAGTTCAGAATAAAGCCTCTCTTTATTGTTGTCTAAATCTAAAACAATCACTCTTTTCTCGCCCAAATTTAAAGCCTTTTCTATTGCCTCTGCTAAACGGGTTTTAGCTTTTTCGCTTTTGCCTATCTTTAATCTATCAACCACTATTTCAAGAGTGTGGGTTTTATAACGCTCTAAAGAAACCTCCTCATCCAAATGTTTAATAACTCCATCGACCCTCACTCTGACAAAACCCAAACGCCGCGCCTCGGCAAAAAATTCCTGAAATTCACCTTTACGATTTCTCACTTTTGGAGCCAAAACTGCTACTTTTTTACCTAAAAATTCATTCAGCACCTGTTGGATAATATTAGAAGCTGACTGAGCCTCAATTTTAATCCCACAATGAGGGCAATACGGTGTTCCAATCCGCGCCCAAAGCAAACGCATATAGTCGTAGATTTCAGTAATTGTGCCCACAGTGGAACGAGGATTAGTAGAAACTGAACGCTGATCAATAGCCACAGCCGGGGAAAGACCATCAATTTGATCTACATCTGGCTTTTCCATTACTCCCAAAAACTGCCGCGCGTAGCTGGAAAGTGATTCTACATAGCGTCTCTGACCTTCAGCATAAAGAGTATCAAAAGCTAAAGACGACTTCCCTGAACCAGAAAGACCTGAAATAACTACTAACTTATTTTTAGGTATCTTAACATCAATATTTTTTAAGTTGTGGACGCGA
>JAGGWG010000002.1 GCA_021157605.1 bacterium
TAATAGTGTCACGGTATTGCCAACTGTAATCATACCAAGAGGTTCCCAAAACCTTGCCTTTTTGAAGAGATAGAGGAATAGAGATATAGGGAAATGTATAGGCAAAGAAAAGAACAAAAGAAAGAATTAATATGCCTAAGTTTAAAAAAGAAACATTGGAGAGAGAGTGATAGAGATTGTACCAAGAAAACCTTTGCTTTAGAGTTTGGTGGAGATTATTAAGAAAGTGAAAGATTTGGGTTTCTTTAAAAGAAGTTTGTTCTTTATTTTGTTCTGACCAATCAAAATCTTTTGGAGTCTTTAGCCGAGGCATAGGAAATAGTTCTTTACTTTAAGCCATTATAACACACCAATATTATGACAAAAAAACTTAATACTCTCAATTATTCTTACTGCCTCCTTCAGCTACTTTCCAAGGGTTATCCAACCCTTGCCCTGTTTTATTGATCAAATTATCCAAAATCTCAAACCGCCTTTTTTTCTCTTTTAAAGACACATTATCATCTAAATCAGCCGCTGGAGTATTGGGACGGGGACTAAATTTGGCAATAAAAGCCTGATTAAACCTGCATTTTTTAACCAGATCAACGGTATTTTGAAATTGCTTCTCTGTTTCTTGAGGAAAACCAACAATAATATCAGTGGTTAAAATCACTTTTGGTATTTTTTGGCGAATCTTTTTTACTAACTCCAAATACCTTTCTCTTGTATAGCCACGATTCATCTTTTTTAAAATCTCATTATCCCCTGACTGCACTGGCAAGTGGATCCATTTAACTACTTTATCTAATTTACCTATAGCCTCAATCAGCTCCTCGCTCATATCTTTAGGATGAGAAGTAAGAAACTCAATTCTAAAATCACCCTCCAAATCATTAAAGTAGTTCAACAAAAGAACAAAATCAGGTTTTTGGCCATAGTGTTTTTGCAAGAAAGTTCGAGCTTTTTTATCCAGACGATAGCTGTTCACATTCTGAGCTATAAAAACAATCCTCTTTGCCCCCTCCTTCAAGACTCTCATCACCTCTTTCTCTATTTCGCCAAAAGGCCGATATTTCTCCCTTCCCCGTGTATAAGGCACTACACAATAAGTACAAAAATTATTACAACCTGTACCTATAGGTATATAAGCTCTATTTGATCTTCTTTGAGCCTTGATATTAAAAAAACCTTTTTTGGCTAGCTGTTTCCCTCTTTCAAAAGCAGGTTTATCAATAATCTGTTGGGAAAAAATAAAACTTAGCAGCTTTTCTGGTTTTAAAATAGGAAAAATCAGGTCAAATTTTGAAGAAAATTTAGCTTTGTCTGAACGAGTAATACAACCAGAAAGCAACAAAAGAGATTTCTTTTTTGACCAAACCCTAAGCTTCCCCCATATTCTGTCCACTGGCGCCTGCCTTACTGAACAAAGCAAAACAATAATCAAATCAGCATCCTTATCACTCTCAACTTCTTCTAAACCTATTTTAGTTAACAAATACCGCAATCTTTCAGCATCATTCTCATTCATCTGACAACCCAAAACAAAAAGAAAAAATTTAGCTTTTTTTGCCATAGCGATTACAAGTTCAAGCTTTTGTTTGCAACCTTTTCTGCCAGATAAGAACCAAAACTTTCTAGAGTCATATTTTTTATCTTTCCGCCTCTAATCCTCACTGGAAGCTTTGTTTTAAGACCTTTTTCTTTGTCGCCCAAAACCAACACATAGGGAACCTTATCTTCTTCAGCTTTTTTAATCCTTTTGCTCACAGTTTCAGAAGAGGAATAAACTTTAACTCTAAAACCAGAAAGATGGTCAGCTACCTTTTTGGCTAAAGCAAGATGCTTTTCTGCCACTGGCACTAAAGCTATTTGTACAGGAGCCAGCCACAATGGAAAAGCTCCGGCATAATGCTCAATCAAGCCACCAATAAATCTCTCCATTGCACCTAAAACAGTGCGGTGGATCATCACCGGCCGTTCTTTTTTCCCTTTTTCGTTTATAAAGTAAAGATCAAACTTTTCCGGAAAATTAAAATCAACCTGAATTGTCGGTCCCTGCCATGCCCTCCCCAAAGAATCTAAAAGCTTTATATCAATTGAAGGGCCATAAAACTTTGCCTCTCCCTCGCCTTCATGAAAATCAACCTTCTCCTTTTTAAGAATCTCTCTCAAGGCCCTTTCTGCTTTTTGCCAAACCTCTTCTGAACCAATATAATCCTTTTTATTCTCTTTATCACGAACTGCTAACTCTATCTCAAGCTTTTTAAAACCAAAAACCTTTAACATCTTTTTGGCTAAATTGAAAACTTTGGCAATTTCCTCTTCAAGCTGATCCTGACGGCAAAAAATATGGGCGTCATCCTGAGTAAAACCCCTAACTCGCAAAAGTCCTAAAAGCACCCCCTTTTTTTCATAACGATAAACTGTGCCTAACTCAGCATATTTAATTGGCAAATCACGATAACTTCTTTGTTCAGACTTATAAATCTGTACATGAAAAGGGCAGTTCATTGGCTTTAAAAGATAAGTTTCGTCTGGCATCTCAATAGGGCTGTACATCATTTCTCGATAGTGCTGAAAATGACCTGATTTCTTCCATAACCCCACACGGCCGATGTGGGGGGTATAAACAAGCTGATAACCCTCTTTTTTGTGTACGTCTTTCCAGAAATTTTCGACCTCTTCTCTGATAACTGCACCTTGAGGGTGCCATAAAACTAAACCAGAACCAATTTCTTTTGGATAGATTCCAAAAAGATCCAATTTTTTACCCAAAACCTTGTGGTCCCGCTTTTTTATCTCCTTAAGTTTTTGCAAATAAGCCTCAAGTTCTTCTTTGGAGTCAAAATAAGTACCATAAACCCTCACCAGCATCGGGTTAGTCTCCTTGCCCCGCCAATAAGCTCCAGCTAAGTTCAGCAGTTTAAAGCCTTGGGCATTCAGTTCTTGAGAAGAGTTAATGTGCGGACCTTCACAAAGATCAACAAAATCACCTGAATAATAAACAGATATCTTCTTATTTCTTTTAGCCAAATCTTTAATTAGCTCCAGCTTAAAAGGCTCGTTTTGAAAAACTTTTTGAGCTTCTTTGGGCGATAACTCTTTACGCCTAAATTCTACCCCGGAGAGAATAATCTTTTTAGCCTCTTTTTCAAGACGCGGCAAATCGTCTTCTTTAATTTCTACATTAGAAAAATCGTAGTAAAAACCATTATCAATAGCTGGACCAATCCCCAACTTTGCTTGGGGAAAAAGCCTCTTTACTGCCATAGCTAAAATATGAGAGGCAGAATGACGTTTTTTCTTTAAACTCTCCATAACCCTTACAGTTTATGCCAAAAAAACCAGATAATCAAATAAACCCCCTGAGCAAAAGGGAATTTTCCCAACTCAGGGGGATGCTATACAGCTTAATTTTTATTTTAAAACCTGCCTTACTTCTTTTATCAAGGAGATGGTATTATCTGCTTGTTGAAGGTCTCCTCTCTTCTCCGTTAAAAAAACTAATTCTTGAGCCAAAATCTCCTGCCATTCAACCCTCTTCTCTGCAAAAACTTTATCTTTTTTAGCCCCAGAAACCACTTTTTTTACTCTTGAAAGCAGGTTTTGAGCTCGCAAAATGGAAACCAAAGCCTTATCCGAATCTTTATTTAAAACTTCGTTTATTTCACTCATCTTTTCTGAAGAGAGCTGAATTAACTTATCTACCTTTTGCACAGAAGAAAAAGTAAAAAACAAAACTATCTCCTCTTTACCGGTCTCTAAAAAATACCAAGGGGACAAAGGGGTTAACCCTGCTGGCTTAAAATCAAAAGCCAACACCAAAGAAGGAAAGAGGAAAAAACCTGCTAAAACCAAAAGGCCTAAAATACGACGCATTAATTTTATGTTGCAGTGAAAAAGGTATTCAATCAAGTGGATAAACCCACTATGATATAATAGACCAATGAAAAACAAAATCTTTACTATTGGTATTACCGGAGGAACAGCCGCAGGCAAAACCCAAACTATAGAACGGCTGAAAGAAATATTTGGACCAAAAATTACTGTTATCTCTCAAGATAACTACTATTTAGACGCCCAACATTTGGGTGAAGAAAGATGGCAAAGAGCCAATTTTGATACACCAAAAGCTATTGATACTCATCTATTCATAAAACACCTCAAAAAACTTAAAAAAGGCGAGGAAGTAGAGATACCAATTTATGACTTTAAAACCCATTCCCGCAAAAAACAAACCCTAAAATTAAACTCCAACCCTGTAATAATTGTAGAGGGAATTTTTGTGCTAACAATAAAATCTGTACGTCAGCTTTTAGACTTAAAGATATTCTTAGATGCTGACAGAGATATAAGGTTAGCCCGCCGGCTTCTCAGGGATATATACCGACGGGGTTTAACTATTAAAGAGTTAGCGCAAAACCTACAGTGGTATCTAGAAGTAGTAAAACCCCAACAGGAAAAATGGGTTCTGCCTTCTAAAAAATACGCCAATCTTGTCCTTGACACTAATGAAGGCACCAGATTAGCAGTAAAAAGAATCTCTGAAATTATTTCCAAAAAACTTAAAGCTTTGACTTGATTTGACAAACTTGTTAAAATATAGGTGATGGATTCAAAACTACTCCAACAATTAATCAAAAGCATTCAGGCTAAAGTCCGCTGTCCTGTTTGCAGTATGCACTACCCAGAAGAAGCTATTAAGTTTCGAGGGAACATCAATAACTTTTTCCTTTTTCAATTAACTTGTCCCCATTGCCAAAGTAATGTTTTTGCCTCGGTAATGGTTAATGAAAGAGGTATACCTCCAAAAGCTGATATCTTTTTAGAAACTACTCCTTCTATAAAACCTCCATTGTTTGAACAGCGTAAAAAGCCAATTAAAGCCGATGAGGTAATAGAGTTTGCCCGTTTTATTGAAAAGCAAAATACCCCTCTTTCAGATTGGTTAAAATAACTCTTGATTACAAACATAAAGTGTGTTAAGTTGGCTGGTGTTGTTTTTAAGATAAATTATGAATAAAACACAAGCTAAAATTTCTCTTTTAGCCCAAAAAAGAGACAAAAAAGAAAAACCAAAAAATATACGCCAAAAAGGGCTAATACCGGCTGTTATTTATGGCCCCCAAACAAAACCTATTTCTCTTTTTGTCAAGGCTAAAGAAGCGGAAAAAGCCGTTGAGGTTGGAACCTCGCACTTAATTGATTTAGAAATAAACGGCACAAAGAAAAAAGTACTTATTTACGATATTCAGTTTGACCCTATAACTGACAAAATTATTCACTTGGATTTTTATGCGGTGCGAATGGACCAGCCTATTAAAACAGAAATACCTTTAGATTTTAAAGGCAAACCTCCTGCAGTTAAAAACAAAGGTGGGGTTTTGCTTACAGAAAAAGATTCTGTAGAAGTAGAATGCTTGCCTAAAGATCTGGTCGATGAAATCAAAGTAGATTTGACTGTTTTAAAAGATCTCCACGATACTATTAAAGTAGGCGACCTAAAAACACCTAAAGGCATTGAGATAACTGAAGACAAAGAGGTAGTAATAGCTACCATTCAGCCTCCTCGATCAGAAGAAGAATTGGCTGAACTGGAAGAAGCTCCTGTTGAAGATGTGGAAGCAGTTGAGGTTGAAAAGGGCAAAGAAGAGGAAGAGGAGGAAGAAAAAGCTGAAGAAACAAAAGAGGAAGAAGAACAAAAAGAACCTCAACCAGAAGAAAAAACCTCCTAAACCTTGTTTTTAGGTTTTTTAGTGCTATAATAGAGCAAGAAAAGGGGCTGAAAGGCATTGATGCTTTTGCAGTTTCCTTCAAAATGCAGGCAAGCAGTTGCTGGACTGCTTTGAACAAAACCAGTAATTCAAGTGCCAAAGAACCGGCACTCGCTCTTGCTTAATACAAGAGCACCCCTCAGCTTGAGCCGAGAAAGCTGAAGCGGGTTCAAAAACTCGGCTTAAAAGCTTGTCTTGCTCCAGATAAGCTTGGATTCTAAAAAGGAGCTTATTTCTGCTTTTTTTGCCTAGTTTAAAGAGCAGAAAGAATTTTCAAACTAGGCTAAGCCTGTAGATTCTTGGGGAAACCAAGAGCAGACGAGGGTTCAAATCCCTCCAGCTCCACCAGAGTTTATTTGCCGCCTGACGGCGGCAGGCAAAGCCCGCAAAAATTGAAACATTTTTGAATGGGCGCGCGCAAAAATCTTTTTCAATTAAGGAAACAATTTTTGCGGGCTTTGCCTCTTTGCTGACGCAAAGACGAGCCGCTTCTCACCCCCAGTCCGCCTTCGGCGGACAGAGCAGGCGGGCTGGGGGCGGGAAAGCGTTTCCGCAATTCCTCTGGCAAGAGGAAGGCAAAACAGAAAAATTTTCTTTTCCTTAATTGAAAAAAATTTTGGGGGCGCGCGATTAAAAAAATGTAGAGAAAATTTTTCCGTTTTGCTTGCCGCCGTAGCGAAGCGGAGGCGGGCGGAAACGCTGGGCGGGATTCAATCCGCAAAATCCTCTGGATTTTGCTCAAAAAAGGTTCGGATTTCGTCCAATAAACACCACCATATTGAATTTGAGGATTGTTCCGCCTCGCCCTCGCTTTCGCCGCCGCCGAATTTCGTGCCAGCGAAGTTGGCGCGCCGTCTAGAAAATTCTAAACGGTGAATGCAACCAACTTAACCACTAACCAAGAAACAATCAAAAACACAACAGAAAAAACTGGAACAAAAACATACTTCATCTTATCTTTCGGTTGGAATGACCAAGATGAATAATTATTCAATTTAAGCTGCTCAAATAAATTTTTATCTTCCGGCTTTATTCTTTTGATGACTAAGGAAAACACCAATACTGCGACTGAAACTAATACCAATATAAGCTGTCCTGTTGCGTTGAAATAACCCGAACCAAACAAATCTGCCAATTCTTCAATTAAACCAGGAATAACAAAAAGAGAAATTACTAAAAATGGCACATCAGCCAGTAATAGAATAGCCGCGAGTTTTCTTTTCCAAAAATAACCCCTTTGTTTTATTTCAGTAAGTACTGGTTCAACGCTTTCATTTTTTTCTTTTGTACTAACAAGCGCAATTGTTATCAATAATCCAAAAATTGATAAACAGTTAGATAGTCCAACAAGCCCAAGCTTAAATATGTTTTTTCTCAACGCTTTAAAGGTGATCCAACCTACTAAAATACCTGTTATCAACGAGCTTATAATCAGCAAAATTATCGCAATAATTACAGGATGTTTAGCAATAAAAGTTGAGTAATAAGTTTTTATAGGCGAAAAACTGCTTATCCATAAATCATCAGTTAAGAACTTTGATGGTGCGTTAATTTTTATTTTAGTGTATTTGATATCTTGGTTTCGTCCGCTATAAAAATTTTTCAGGTCATCAGCAAAACTAACATAACTGTCAATATAATAATCCACTTTTGTATAGCTTTTAATATCTTGAAATACTTTTGGCGAAACATGACCAATTACTCTAATTGTCGCCGGAACTATCTTGCTTCCATAAACACTTGTTGGAAGCATTGGGTAATAAATATCTTTTGTGGGAAATGTTACAAATACACCCCTATTTTGAGTAGATATAATTTTTTCAGGGGAGTTTATCCAAGAGACAACGAAAGAATACTCTTTACCTATGTAGTTATCCAAAACCGGAATAGAGCCGCTTTCAATTTTTAATTCTTTACTTCTCAAATAATTATAAAGACCGGTAGTAGTTTTGGCGGTAATAATTTCCGAAGCAATGCCCTCTTTTTCTAGATGGTCATAGACAATAATATCTTGCTCAATATTTCTACTAAAACCATCCGGCGCGCCGAGGGCATTTTCAATACTTTTAGTTCCAGCTGTGTCTAATGTTCGAGAGAACAACACAAAGGGAATTGTATAAATTTGCGTCATCTGTAAAAATTCTGTCGTATCGTCTAAGTTAAACTTCGCTTTTTTTGAAATTTCTTCACCACTTAACTGGGGTAAACTTTTTACAACATCAATTGTTACTTTGTTCGGGTCAGCAGGAACTGGGAAAAGCCAAACAACACCATTGCTATTTTCGCCTTCAAATCCGACGCTAATAATCATTTTCTGCAAGCCATTATCATAATTAATAAATGCTTGTTGATTACTTTCATCTGAATAATCCCACCTATCCGAATAAGGATCGGGCTTTATCATTATACCGTCTGCAAGAACTGATTTAGGAGTAAAGGAAAATATCGCCAAAAGTGCGATCAGCGATAATGTTGTGAATGGGAACATTTTGCTCATAGTTTTATTTTACGATTATTTAATTAACTCATCAACGTTAACCTCAAGAGCTTTCGAAATTTCCTTGAGAGTATTGAGCGTTGGGTTCTGGTTTTTGCCAGGTTTAATTTTTATAATTGTACTGTTGGCGACATCGGCCAATCTCGCTAATTTTTCTTGATAGTCCTTTGACTTCTCTTAATCTCTTAAATTTTGGTTATGTTTGACATACTAATATCGTGGAATTAAAGTATAAAGTTATATTTTTACTGCAGCAAAAATCAAAAAATGTAAACAACAAATTACTGGCGGCGGAAAAGCGAGGGCGGGGCGGGAACTCCTTTCCTCCAGACCCCCTTTCCTTCCCGCCCCGCCCGAGTGGTTTGGTTTTTTGCTCCGCCTGTGGCGAAGCAATCAAACTCGCCCAAAAAATCAGAAAGTCAATTATGGTCGGGGATGCGGGACTTGAACCCGCAACCTCCGGCACCCGAAGCCGGCGCGCTACCAATTGCGCCAATCCCCGATTTTTGTTTCTAAATTATATATTTTCTTCTATATTTACTGCGAGAGCGAAGGTCGAATCCGCAAACAAGGAGTTTTAGTCTTTTTATGGAGCCGGTGGGATTCGAACCCGCGACCTCCGGTGTGCAAAACCGGTGCTCTAGCCAGCTGAGCTACGGCCCCAAACCCCCCTAAAAATAACTTTTTTTTAAACAAAAGTCAAAGCAATAAGTTGCCATTAAATAATCTTTGTTTTAATATCTAAAAAATGGCTGCCAAAAAACAATTGCTCTCCCTAAAAAACAAAACCTCTCTCATTACCGGCGCTGCTTCAGGGATAGGCAAAGCTACGGCTTTACGTTTTGCCCAAGCTAATAGCAACCTCATTTTAATAGACCGAGACAGCGAAACCTTACAAAAAACTAAAAAAGAAATCCAACAAAACTATAAAGTAGACATAAAAACCCATATTACTGATCTTAGCCAAAAACAGGAAATCGATAAGCTTTGGCAAAAACTTAATCAAATACCAGATATTCTTGTTAACAATGCTGGCATTTATCCAGAAACAAGGTTTTCTGAACTCACTGAAAAAGAACTTAAAAAAATATTTGATATTAACTTTTCCTCTGTGCTTTGGATGTGCCAAAACTTCATCCGTTATAAAAAAAGAGACGGCATAATTATCAACATCTCTTCAATTGAAGCTATTATGCCTTTTAAAGCTGATTTAATACCTTATGCTACTAGTAAAGCCGCGGTTATTGTTCTCACTCGCTCTCTTGCCAGAGAATACGGCAAAAAAGGATTTAGGGCTAATGTGGTTATTCCCGGCGGTATTCACACCCCAGGCACTAAAAAATTAATCCAAACCGCTTTAAGCAAATTAAGGTTTGACTTAATTGAGACCGGCATTATGTTTAAAAAACGCCTTGCTCTAAACAGATGGGGCAAAGCTGATGAAATAGCCAAAGTAATCCTGTTTTTAGCCAGCGATCTCTCCAGTTATATCCAAGGCGCAGTCTTGCCTATAGACGGAGGCTTTTTATCTGCTTAAAACTGCCGGGGAAGGATTCGAACCTTCATTACGAGGGCCAGAACCTCGCGTCCTGCCATTAGACGACCCGGCAATAATTACCTTGACCCCACCGGGATTCGAACCCGGGTTTCCAGCTTGAGAAGCTGGCGTCCTAAACCACTAGACGATGGGGCCTTTTTAAAACATTTTTTGAACCTGCTAGAAAAACTCGATCTTGAGCAGAAAGAACTTTCAGCTTGAAAAGCTGACGCCCCGCCGTAAATTGAAAACAATTTACGGTGAGACAGGTCCTAAACCGCTAGACGATGGGACCAAACGCCAAAAACGTTTGGCTTTTTGCCAATTTAACAAATAAATCCTTTGTTAGCAACTAAAACCTAATCAAATCTCTATCAAAAATCTTGACAAAAACGAAAAGAAGTTAATAGCAGTACTGAAGGGAAGTGCGCCTTAACCACTCCTCTGCCCCCTAATCATTTATGCAAACCTCTACCTCTTTGCTCAAAAAATTTGCCTAAAACCAAAAAACGTGAGCTCTCTTAATCAGAGACCTTTTTTAATAAAACCCCCTACTTTGACTTTTAAACCACTAAAGCCGCCCACTCCCCTTTAACATTTTTTGAAGACAACAAAGACAAAACTTCTGGGATCGTGCCCCTAAAAACCTTTTCATATTTTTTGGTAGCCTCTTTAAGCAAAACAATTTCCTTTGCCCCAGAATTCTGTAAAAACTCTAAATCTTTAAGCAAACGGTATGGCGAAAAGAAAAAAATCAAAGCCCTCTTAAATTTCAAATCAGAAGCTATTTTCTCTTTAATCTTACTGCGTCCTTTTTTAGGTAAATAGCCATAAAATACGGTTTCACTAAACCTTAAACCAGCCAAGCTTAAAACTAAGGTCAAAGCTGAAGCTCCGGGCAAAGCCACTACTTTTAAACCTGCTCTTATAGCCTCAGCTACTACTTTTTGACCCGGATCAGCAATACCCGGCGTACCTGCTTCAGATACAAAAGCCGCTTTTTCCCCTTTTTTTACCTCTCTAATAGTATTTGCCAAATACCTCTCGTTTTTACCGGCAAAATATGGGTAAATTGGTTTTTTAATCTCATAGTAATTCAAAAGCTGCAGAGTTCGACGTGGTTTTTCTGCCAAAATAAAATCTACTTCCTTGAGTATCTCTAAGGCTCTTAAGGTAATATCTTTCAAATTTCCAATTGGCAAAGGCACAATATAAAGTATCCCCATATTTTAAGTAAGAAACATTGCTAAATCAGCAATAATAAAAACAATAAAGGAAAGCCAAGTAAAGAAACGGATCCAAAAAGGTGGCAGATGCTTTTTCATTATTTGAGAGTTTAAGCCGACTTTAAGCAAAAAATAAAGCAAAAAAGGCATTAAAAGCCCGTCTAAAACTTGACTGTAAACCAAAACCCGAATCGGATTAACACCTAAAATAGCGATAATTAAACCCAAAAGAAGAGACAAAAATAATATCCAATAAAATCCTTTGGCTTGATTGATTTTTTTGTCTAAACCCTCTTGCCAGTGCAAAGCATCAGCCAAAACATAAGCTGAAGAGGCAGCCAAAACAGGGATAGATAAAACTCCGGAACCAATCAAGCCCAAAGCAAAAAACCAAAAAGCAAAATCTCCAGCTAAAGGCTTTAAAGCTAAAGCCGCATCTTTTGCTGTCTCTACCGATATGCCTTTAGCGTACAAAGTAGCGGCTCCAGCCACAATAATAAAGTAAAAGATAAGATTGGAATAAAGCATTCCCCATCTTACCCCCGAGGCTTCCTCATTTAAATCAGCCACTTTTTTGCGCTCTTCCACCTCTTCTGTGGCTTGCCAAAAAAGTAGGTAAGGAGAAAGCGTGGTGCCTAAAACAGCCACTGCCAAAACCCAAACTGAGTGGCCAGAGGTTAAAAAGGGATTTAAGCTGTGCTTGGCTACTAAACCCCAATCAGGATGAGCTAAAAAAGCAGAAACAACATAAGCTAAAAACAAAGGGGTCAAAATAAAAAAGAAACGGGACAAAAAAGCATAATTTCCTTTAAAAAGGAGTATTCCAAAAATTAAAAATAAAACCAAAGCAAAAACCCAGACCGGGACCGGACTAACCAAAGATAAAACCTCACACATTCCAGCCAAATCAGCACCAATAGTACTTATGTTGGCAATTAAAACTAAAATAGCGACTACAATTGCTACCTTCTGCCCCATCTTATCCCTTATCACCGCTGCCAAACCTTTTTTAGTCACCACTGCCAAACGAGCAGTCACTTCCTCTACAGCAATCAAAAGTGGAACAGTTAAAAACATCAGCCATAAAAGAGAGTAACCTGCAGAAGCCCCAGCTTGGGTATAGGTTACTATACCGGCTGGATCATTATCTGCTGCCCCAGTGATTACTCCATTTTTTGCCTTTTGGAAAAAATCCAAAAAGTGCCGCCTCCGTTTATGAACAGAAGGAAAGATATTGGCTAAAACACTACCTTTACTTTTTATTTTTTTAATTAAGTTCAGCATCTTTCAGGTTAAAAAATAATCGCAACCACTCTTCTAAACTTAAATCTTCAGCCCTAATGTTTAAATCTATTTTGGCTGATTTAAATTTTTTTTGCAAAGCGCTCTTCTCTTTTCTCAAACCAGCAACCAGATTATTAATCAATTTTTTGCGCGGCCGGCTAAAGCCGTGTTTTATTAAGCGCAAAAAATCTTTTTTTATTTTATCTCGCTTTAAGCCAAAAGGCAGGGGATAGGAAAAATTACTTAACTCAATTACTGCGCCATCTACTTTGGGCTGGGGCCAAAAAGCTTCTTTTGGCACAAAAAACAAAACCTTTGCCTGAGCACAAAACTCTACGCTTAGAGAAAAAATTGATTTTTTTTCAGCGAACTTTTCTGCCACCTCCTTATTAATTAAAAAAACCGCTTTTTGAGGCTTGCTTTTTAAAGCTAAAATCTTTTGGATAATCGGCTTTTCCAAATAAAAAGGCAAATTGCCAAAAACCTGAAACTTCTTCCATTTGTGCTTAACAATCTCTTTATCCAGATCCACATCCCTAATATCAGCAATCAAAACTGAAGTATTAGGGACAACACGCAAAAAATTTTTATAACGCTTATCTTTTTCAATGACCAAAACTTTGTTTTCTTTAGCTAAAAAAGAGGTCAATTCACCCTTGCCTCCTCCAATTTCTATTACAGGAGTCTGCTTTAAAGCTAAACCAACTATTCTTTTTAAAAAAGTTTTATCCTGCAAAAAGTTTTGTCCTAACTTTTTTATAGGTCGCACAGTAGTAAAAATTAATTATAAACTATCTTAACAAAAACTTTTTATTCATTAATTTTCTCTATCTTAATACGCGGCAAAACCCCTTGCCAAAGCTCTCCACCCAAAGCCTCAAAAGCTGAAGTAGAAAGATCAATCACTGTTGGAAAGCCAAAAGCTCCCCAACCTGAAGCTACTACCTCAATTGAACGGCCATTGTCTAAATTAGTTACTAAAAGCTTTGTCCCTTTAGGAACCAAATTACAGGCTCCAATCATACGCGAGGTAAAAATATACCACCTTGCTTCTCCTGTAGCTAAATAAGTAGTTTTAGGCTTAGTGCCATAAGCAATAATTTTAGTCTTTGGCTCCTTAGTAACTTTTTCTTCAATTTTTATCCATTTAACATCCTTTCCATTTTCAGTAACTACTTTGTAAACCACTTTTTTCTCTCCATACTCTCCTGCCTGAATCACTCTGTTTTTGCCTTTAACCATATCTGGGTCAGGCTGGCGCTTAACTGCAAAAGAGAGAGCAACTGTTTTCTCTTCTATTCTTTCTCCTACTCTAACTACTTTAATTGTCATCCCTGTTTTAATTTTGTCTGTTAAAGACGGTTCAACTCTGTCTTTAGAACCCAAAACCACCTTTTTTTCTTTAAGTAAATCAGCTACAGTATCCTGCCAACTGCGCACTATTTCTTTTTTGCCGCCAACATCTAAATAAATAGTTGGCGCTCTTTTAATTTCCACCACTGTGCCCTGACAAAGATTAAAAGGAAGAGTCTCTGAAACCTTGTCTTCTGGATAAACCACAAGACCTATTTGAGAAAAAAATTCTTCTTTACTGAGAACAAAAGCCTCTCTTTCCTGAACTAATCCCTCATCAATTAAAACCACTTTTTGAGAACAAAGATAAGAAACAATACCTTTAACCTGCTTTTGCTTAGTAAAGGCTACTCCTAAGCCTATAAAGAGAAATACAGATATCAGGCCGCTTAAAACAGAAAAAAAACTCTCTTTTTTCACAAATTAAATCTTAAAGAAAAAAAACCTCTCACTCAAGCAGTTGCTTTATTTTAAAAATCAAATTAAAATTAAAATAACGCTCGTACCTTGACGAGGGAGGGAACAACATGGTGGGCCCCGAAGATTTCACTGAAGTATTACTTGGAGCACTTCCTAGAGTAGGGAGTGCTGACCCTGAGGAAATCCTCAGGGCCGCAAAAACGGGGGAATATTTCCCGTCCAGCGCCGTGGCCCAGGCGCTAGCGTTTTATCAAGAGGGAGGGATACCTATCGAATTTTCAGAAAAAAACTGAGAACCCCGCCTCCTCCTGTTGCCCGCGCAGGAGGAGGTATTTTTTTCCTAAGCTTCTAGTTTAATATAAAGTAGATGCTCTCTTTAAACGATCCCTTGTGCCAAATCAAAGGTATTGGCCCCAAAAAAGCCGCACAGCTAAAAAAGCTAGGAATAAGAAATGTTAAAGACCTGCTTTTAATTTTTCCTAAAAAATACCTCAACCTAAAAGCGCTTAAGCCTATTGGACAAATTAAACTCTCAGAAAAAAAACAGCTCATCTCTGGCAAAATTACTAATCTTAATCTTTTCCGCACCCCAAAAAGAAGATTTTTTATTCTTGAAGGCATTATTCAGGACAAAAGCGGCTCTTTGCTTTTTCGTTTTTTTAACCAACCCTACCTTTATTCTGTTTTAAAAAACAAAGAGGTTTTCTTTTTTGGCAAAACAAAACTTGATCGCGGAAAAATAGTGTTTGAAAACCCTCTCTATGAATTCAAAACCCAAACCCAAAGTTTTAAAAAGATGTTCCCTCTTTATCCTGAGGTGGCCGGCTTCTCTTCTAAACAGATACGCCAGCTTATTAAAAATACCTTAGTTAATATAAAAAGATTCCCTGCTGTTCTGCCTCGCAATTTAAACCAAAAGTTTAATCTTTACTCTTTAGAGTATGCTTTAAAAATAATCCACCAACCCTTAAACATAGAGGCCTTAAAAAAAGCCAAAAAAACTTGGGCAGTTTTAGAGATGCTTGCTTTTATTGCCCAAACTAAAACCCTAAAAAAACAAAAGAAAAAATGGCAAAGCTTCTCCTTAAAACCTTATGACCTTAATCCTTTTACCAAAAACCTGCCTTTTAAACTCACCTCTGATCAGACAAAGGCTCTACAAGCAACCCTCAATGACACTTCCCAAAAACACCCCTCTGCCAGTTTATTAAATGGAGACGTGGGTTCAGGAAAAACTATTGTTGCCTTTTTGGCAATGATAAATACCGCTTTAAACAAAAAACAAGCGGTGCTTATGGCTCCAACTGAGATCTTGGCTTACCAACACTTTTTAAACTTTAACAAATTTTTTAAAAGCAGATTTAAAACAGTGCTTTTGACTAATATCTGGCGTCTAAAATCCAAAAAGGCTAAAACAGAAAAACTCAAAAATTTAGCAGAAATCAAAAAAGCAAATTTGATCTTTGGCACCCATGCACTTTTAGAAGAAAAAATTAAAATTCCTAATCTGGCTTTAGCAATAATAGACGAACAACAACGTTTTGGTGTTAAACAAAGAGCAAAACTAAGACAAAAAATAAACAAAAAGAACTTTCTGCCCCACCTTTTAATGCTTACTGCCACTCCTATACCTAGAACTCTAACCTTAATTTTATTTGAGGACTTAAAAGTTAATTTTCTTAAAACCACACCCTTTAGACGTCAAACTTTAACCAAGGTTCTTGGGCCCAATCAAAACAAACAGGCCTATCAAAAAATACACTCTGAATTAAAAAAAGGAAATCAGGCTTTTGTGGTCTGCCCAATTATTGAGAAAAAAGAAACCTTAGATTTTGACAACCGCAAAGCCGCAGAAGAAGAGTTTAAAAAAATCAAAAAAATCTTTCCTAAATTTCAAGTCGACCTCTTGCATGGCCGAATGAAACCCAAAGAAAAAGAAAAAACCATAAGAGAGTTTAAAAAAGGAAAAACACAAATCTTGGTGGCCACCTCTGTAATTGAAGTCGGTGTAGACATTGCCAAAGCCACAGTTCTTTTAGTGGAAACAGCAGAACACTTTGGTTTTTCTCAGCTGCACCAGTTAAGAGGAAGAATTGGGCGCAGTGGGCAAAAAAGCTATTGTTTTTTTATAGCTTCTTCGCAAAGAGGAACTAAAAAAATAAAGTTTTTAGAAAAAACTACTGATGGCTTTAAAATCGCTGAACAAGATTTAAAACATCGCGGCCCAGGTGAAATTCTGGGGGAGCAACAACACGGTTTTTTAAAATTTAGGTTTGCCAATATATTCAGCAAAAAATTAAGTGAAAAAATTAAAAAAATAACTAAAGAGCTTAAACCAGCTGACTGGCAAAAACTACTTTTGCTAAAATAAAATAGGTGTCGGAGATACTGAGTATTTTGGGGCACTACCGCCGCCAAATTGTCTTTTTCCTTCTTTTAATATCTTTTTTATTTCTCATCATTTACCCTTTTTGGCTAATTAATAAAAAAGGGAAAGTTAAAGGGGCAAAAACAATCGCTGTTGAAGTCAGCGGCGCTGTTAATAAACCCGGCCTCTATACTTTAGATTCTCAAAGCAGAGTAGAGGACGCTTTGCAAAAAGCCGGCGGCATCAATCAAAAAGCAGACAAAAAATTTGTGGCTGAAGTTTTAAATCGAGCCAGATTTTTACAAGACGGAGAAAAGATATTTATACCTTTTGAAAAAGAGCTGGAGACAAAAACAACGGCAAAGAGCAACGAACAAAAAGCAGAAAACAGCCAGCCCAAAACAACCAAATCTGCTTCTATTAATATCAACAAGGCTTCTCAAAAAGAACTGGAATCACTCCCGGGTATAGGACCGGTTTATGCCCAAAGAATTATTGAGTACCGCCAAAGCAGGGGACCCTTTAAAAGCAAAGAAGAGATAAAAGAGGTAAAAGGGATTGGCGAAAAGACATTTTCAAAAATCAAAGACCTAATTTCTATTTGATAAATTTTGTTTTTTGTTCTAATCCAAAAGCCACCAGAACTCCAAAAAGTCGTTTAGTCCGGATAAATAACAAAAAGACAACAAAGCTCCTCTTTTCTTTTTTAGATATCAGTAGTAAAATACAAAGTAATGAAACAAGAGTTAAGCATCTCGCCCAAAAGCATTGTTTGGTTTTTTGCCTCTCTACTTCTTGTCTTTTTAATTTGGTATATCAGAGATGTTATCTTTCTTTTCTTTATTGTTCTTTTATTTTTTGCTGCTTTTAATCCTTTGGTAAGTGCTTTAGAGCGCCGCCGTATCCCCCGATTTCTTTCTGCTGTCAGTATTTATATAACATTTCTATTTATTTTAGCTCTGGTCATATATGCTTTTATCCCTCCAGTGGTAAGGCAGTTGCAACTTTTATCTTTATATTTGCCTACTTACTTCTCTCAATTCAAGGAGATTCTTTTACAAACCCAACACTTTAACTTTTTGAACCAAGGCATACAAAACTCATTAAACTCTTTAGCGCAAACCCTTTCCCAATTCAGCCAGAGCGCGTGGACAGGAGTAATTTCTATATTTGGCGGCATTGTCTCCTTTTTGGTTATTGTAGTAGCCAGTTTTTATCTTTTGCTTTACAAGGGTCATTTTCGCCAAACAATTCTCAAACTCTTCCCTAAAAAACAGAGAAAATTAATCCGCCGCATACTTAAAAGAGTAGTGGAAAAATTAGGCGCCTGGACATTGGGAGAAGTTGTCCTCTGCTTTATTGTAGGTCTGATTACTTTTATTGCTCTCTCAATACTAAAAGTCAAATTCGCTCTACTGCTTGCGCTTTTAGCAGGCATTTTAGAAATCATACCAGCAATAGGACCAGTTTTAGCAGCAATCCCGGCTGTGGCCATTGCTCTTCTTGTTTCTCCTTGGCAAGCCCTGGGCGTCATTATTGCTTATGTTATTATCCAACAGATCGAAAACCAATTCTTGGTTCCTTTAGTAATGCGCCGCGCTATTGATTTAAACCCTGTTTTAACTATTTTTGCCCTTTTAGTCGGAGCAAAACTCGGAGGAATTTTGGGAGCAATTATTGCTATCCCAATGTTGGCTGTAATTTTAGTAATTCTGGAAGAAACCGTCTCCAACCTATGAAAATATTCTCTCTGAACAGAAAAGCCAGATATGAATTCCAGATTCTAAAACGCTATCAAGCCGGCATTGCCCTTTTAGGACAAGAAGTCAAAGCAATCCGCGAAGGGAAAATATCACTTAATGAAGCCTTTTGCCTACTTAAAGAAAAAGGACTATACCTCATCAATGCCCACATTGGACAATACTCCAAATCAGGGGAGAAATTAGACCCTTACCGGGAAAGGCCATTGCTTTTAACCCAAAAAGAAATTGCTGAAATTAGAAAAGAACTGCAACAACGTAAAGGATTAAGTTTAATTCCTCTCAAAATTTTTGACAAAAAAGGGTGGATCAAGATAGAAATCGCCTTAGCCAAAAAGAAAAAAAAGAAAGACAAGAAAGAAGCCTTAAAACAAAAAGCAATCCAAAAAGAAATAGACCAAGAAGTTAAACAACATTTATGAAAAAAAAGGAGCTTATCAAGCAGTTAGCTAAAGAAGAAAAACTCTCTGAAAGAAAAGCGCAAACCTTAACAGAAGCTGTTTTTGATATTATTACTCTTGCTCTCACCAAAGGAGAAAAAGTTAAAATCTCCGGATTTGGCACTTTTTTAGTAAGAAAACGCAAAGGAAGAACAATCCGCAATCCTAAAACCCATAAAAAAATGAAAATCTCTGACTACTGGATACCTCACTTCAAAGCCGGCAAACCACTTAAAGAAAAAGTGAGGGAGGGAATAGAAATTAAAAAAACAAGAAAATAAAACAAAGATATTTTTAAATTAAAATACTGGAAGGGCTATTTATACTCTAAGTTTTCTAAGTCGCCAACAACTCTTATTTGTTTAAACTTTTTCTCCTTGCCAATCTCTAACAAAACAGCATTAAACTCAACTGAACCGCTTTCAGGAATTTTATGCCTAAAAGGCATACCGCTGAGATAACTCTTGATTATTTCTCCCCCTTCTATACCCAACACCGAAGGGTAAGCTCCTACCATACCAACATCAGTTATATAAAAGGTCCCTTTGGGCAAAATTTGAGCATCTGCTGTAGGTATGTGCCGGTGGGTACCAAACACAGCCTCAACCCTGCCATCAGCATAAAGGCCAAAAGCTCTAGCTTCACTACTGGCTTCAGAGTGAAAATCAACCAAAGCAATATCAAATAAACCCTTATTTTCCTTTAAAATGGAATCCAGTTTTTTAAAAGGACAATCCAAAGACTCACGCATAAAGGCTCGGCCCAAAAGATTAATAATTAACACTTTTTTAGTTCCTGATTCAATAACTATATAGCCACGGCCAATGGCATCAGGGTAATTAGCTGGTCTAATTACAGGATATTTATTCAGCACCACCTCTGATTCTCTCTTAGCCCAAATATGGTTGCCGCTAGTTAAAACATCTATCTGGGCTTTTAGCATCTGTTCAGCAGTACTTTCAGTTATACCTTTACCATGGGCCAAATTTTCACCATTAGCGATCACTAAATCAATCTGTTCCTCTCTAATTATTTTAGGAACCAAAAACTCTGTCGCTTTACGCCCGATCCTGCCCACAATATCACCAACAAAAAGAACTTTCATAGTGTTTAAGGTAGCAAAACCTCTTCTTAAAGTCCATTATTACTGGAAAAAAGAAGGCTGTGGATAAAAAATTATCCTTTTATCTAGCTTGTTGTCTAACTTGACTCTTAAGTCTTCTGGTTATAAAATAAAGCCAATGCCTTTGGCAATTTTTAGAAAAATAAAATCAGGGAGCACCTATGAATATCACTATTCTCTCTCTAATTTTTGGTGTTTTAGGCCTAGCTATAGGATATTCTTTAGAAAATTTAATCTCTCGAACCCGCCGACAAAAAGCTGAGAAAAAAGCAGAAAAAATCCTCCAAAAGGCAAAAAAAGAACGCGAAGCTCTCTTAGAAAAAGCGCAAAAAGAAGCTCAAGAAATTAAAAAATCAGCTGAAAAAAAAGCTGATGAGCAGGAAAAATACCTTAAAGAAACAGAGTCCGCCTTGCGACGCAAGGAAGGTTTTTTAGAAGAAAAAGAAAAAGAACTCCGGGAAAAGTTAAAACAACAAGAAGAGATTGAAAAAGAGATAAAACAGCAAAAAGAAGAAATTGAAGCTCTTAAAAAAGAGGAGAGGAAGATTCTACAGCAAGTAGCTGGTCTTAAAAAAGAAAAAGCCAAAGAAATGCTGTTTAAAGCTGTTGAGGAAGAGTATGAAGAAGAGTTGGCGCGTCTCATTAAGAAAAAAGAAGAAGAGGCCAAAGAAGAAGGAAACAAAAAAGCACAAAAGATATTGGCTACCACTATCAATCGTCTGGCTCAGGATTTTACTGCTGAACATACGGTTTCTGCAGTCCAACTTCCCTCAGACGAAATGAAGGGCCGTATTATTGGTCGAGAAGGAAGAAATATTCAAACCTTTGAACGACTCACCGGCGTAGATTTAATTATAGATGACACACCAGAGGTAGTGACTATCTCTTCTTTTGATCCAGTCAGGCGGGAAATCGCCAGAACTGCTTTGGAAAAATTAGTCGCTGACGGCAGGATTCACCCCGCCCGTATAGAAGAAACAGTAAAAAAAGCAGAAGAAGAGATTAACCAGCAGATTAAAGAAGCTGGAGAACAGGCGATTTATGAATTGGGGCTACCGCAACTACACTCTGATTTAACCAAATTGCTAGGAAGATTAAAGTTTAGAACTAGTTATGGACAAAATGTTCTTCAGCATTCAATTGAAGTGGCACGGCTAGCTGGCATGCTGGCCGAAGAGTTAAAAGCAGATGTCAATGTAGCTAAAACAGCTGGATTGCTTCATGATATTGGCAAAGCTGTAGATCATGAAATCCCCGGTTCTCACGCCCAAATAGGCAAAGATATCCTTAAAAAATACGGGGTAGCCAAAACAATAGTAAACGCTGTTGCTGCTCACCACGAAGAGCAAGAACCCAAAACTACTGAAGACTGGATTGTGATGACAGCTGATATGATCTCCGGAGCCAGACCAGGAGCCAGAAGAGAAACAGCTGAAGAATATCTAAAACGTATTCAGGAATTAGAAAATATCGCCACCAGCTTCAAAGGCATACAAAAAGCCTATGCCATTCAAGCCGGCAGAGAGGTTAGAGTCTTTGTAGAACCGGAAAAAATTTCTGATTATGAGGCGAAAAAATTAGCTAAAAATATTGCTGAAAAAATCGAAAAAGAGACTAAATATCCCGGTGAAATTAAAGTTATCACCATCCGCGAAACCCGCGCTGAAGAAATCGCCAGATAGCTCCACTACTTTTCAAAAACAACCACCTCCTGAAGAGACTTGCGTAGCTTTGGCTTTGGTTTTTCTGCTGGATAACCCAAAGGAACTAAAACTAAAGGCCTAAGAGCAGGTAAAAGACCCAAAATTTGGGCTACGTTTTCTTCATCAAAAGCACCCACCCAGCAACCAGCCAAACCCAAACCTGTAGCCGCCAAAAGGAGATTCTCTGTGGCTGTTGCCACATTCTGATAAGCATAAACACATTCTCCTCGCCTCCCATAGTGATTAGAGATTTCTTCAATATCACTACAAACCACAACTACCACCGGAGCTTGACTAATAAAATCCTGTCCCCGCGAAGCTTCAGCCAGTTGTTGTTTTAATTTCTTGTCTCTAATCACACAAAAACGCCAATCCTGAGTGTTGCCTGCTGAAGGAGCAAAAGTAGCTGCCTTAAGAACCAACATCAGCTTCTTCTCCTCCACCGGTTTCAGAAGGAAATGTCGGCAAGAAAACCGCTGCTTAATTGCTGTAAACAACTTCATATATCTTTCATTATCTCTAATAACCATCTTTAATTAAAGATAATATTGAAAGTAGTCCTAAAATAATTTAAGATTACAAAGTCAATGAAGTATTTTTTTATTACCACTCCAATCTATTATCTGAATGATAAACCCCACCTGGGGCATACTTATACAACTTTAGCTGCTGATATTTTGAGCCGCTACTTTAGAACTAAACAAAAGGTTTTCTTTTTGACCGGCACAGACGAACACGGTCTCAAAAACTATAAAACCGCTCTTAAACACAAACTCCGCCCCAAGGAATTCTGCGACCAAATGTCGCAACTCTACCAAAAAACTTGGAAAGATCTGGAGATTAATTATGATTTCTTTATCCGCACCACAGACCCTTTTCACGAAGAGTTTGTTAAAAGAGTTCTCAGTGAACTAAAACAAAGAGGAGTATTTTATGAAGGGGAATACGAAGGTTATTACTGCGAAGGTTGTGAAGAGTTTAAAAACAAAAAAGATTTAGTCAAAGGCAAGTGCCCTATCCACCAAACCAAAGCTATAAAACTCAAAGAAAAGAATTGGTTTTTCCGCTTAAGCCGGTTTCAAGAAGAAATAAAAAAACATATAGGAGAAGATTTAAGAATTCGCCCTTCTAACCGAGAGAAAGAGGTTTTAAGTTTTTTAGAAAAAGAAAAACTTCAGGATATAGCTATATCCAGACCTAAAGAAAGGGTCAAATGGGGAATAGAGCTTCCTTGGGACAAAAACCAGCTAACCTATGTTTGGGTAGATGCACTTCTAAACTACCTTTCCGGACCTTTAGCCTCAAAAGGGTTTAACTTTAAAAATAAAAGCTGGGAAGAGATCCAAGAGGCGGTAGCAGATTTTTGGCCAGCAGATTGGCAGTTAATTGGTAAAGATATTTTGCGTTTCCACGCTGTTATCTGGCCTGCTTTGCTTTTGTCTTTAGAGCTTCCTTTGCCCAGAAACATCTTTGCTCACGGATTCTTCACTATTGAGGGACAAAAAATGTCTAAAACTTTAAAAAATGTTGTCAGTCCTCTAGAGCTTAAAAAACAATACGGCTTAGCTCCAGTACGTTACTACCTTTTTAAAGAATTTGCTTTTGGCAGAGATGGAGATTTTTCCCTAAAAAATCTCAAAGAACGCTATAACAGCGATTTAGCTCATAATATTGGCAACCTTTTTTCCCGCACTTTGGCTTTAATTAAAAAATATCCAAGCTTTAAAGCAGAAATTGAGTTCAATTCTAATCCAAAAATAGAAAACCTCTTAAAAGAGTTAAGATTTAGGAAAACATTAACAGAAATCAATAACCTAGCCCAAGAAAAAAACCAGCTTATCGATAAAACCAAGCCATGGGAACTGATAAAAGAGGCAGCTCAGGGCCAAGAGTTTTCTTTGCGCAATCAAGCCCAAGAAAAGCTGGATGAACTTTTTAAAGAGCTGTTTTTGAGCTTACAACAAATAGCTCACTATCTCAGTTTCTTTTTGCCTGATGAGGGAGAAAAATTAAAAGAAAGTTTAAAAACAAGGGAGAAACAGATAGTTTTTCCAAAAATTGAAGAGTAAAAACTATGTTTTACGCCTTAACTGCAACCTTAATCTCTGCGGCTACATTAGTGGCTCAAAAATTCAGTCTTTCTAAACTCAAAATCAACAACCGTATATTCAATTTAGTAGTTTTTTTCTTTTTAGCGTTGACTGCTTTCTTGTGGTCTCTTCATAACCAAACACTGCCCACAAAAGAGTTTTTCCAAGGAACACCTTTATTTCTATTAATAATCCTTGTCCTTATCGCTTTTTCTTGGAATGCTCTTTTTTCCTATGCTTTACAAAAAGAAGAGATGTCGGAATCAGAACTGATTATCTCTTTTAGTCCTCTTATTACTATTATTCTAGCTTTTCTATTTCTGCCTGAAGAAAGAAGCTATCTTATCTTTATCCCAGCTCTTATTGCTGGCGGCTTTCTTATCTGGGCTAATATTAATCACCATGGTTTAGATTTTTCCAGACAAGAAAAAATATTATTTATCGCTGTTTTGGGAATTGCTACAGAAGCAATTTTAATCAAAGAATTATTATACTTTCTCTCTCCTGAAGCCCTTTATACTTTACGCTGCGCCAGCACTCTGCCTCTTTTTGCTGTTTTAGTAGCAGTTAAACCTAACTTTAAACCCAACCTCAATCCTATTCAGACCGCTTTTGTTGGTTTAATCGGCTTTTTGGCTACTATTCAAATGGTATTCTTTTATCATGCTTACCAAATCTTGGGGGTAGCCCAAACTACTCTAATAAGTCTCTTGGGACCTGTTTTAGTTTTTGTCTTTACACCCTATTTCTTAAAAGAAAAAATAAAGAAAAAACAATGGGTTGCTCTAATAGTTATTACTGCTTGTATTGTTTTATCCCAATATCTTTTAAAAACTTAAAAAACTATGCGCCTTATTGACACCCATGCCCATCTCAATTTCAATGATTTTAATGCTGACTTAGATTTAGTAATCAAACGGGCCAAAGAATCAGGGGTAGAAAAAATAGTTGTGCCTTCTGCTAATGAAAAAACATCTCGCAAAGCTGTTGCCTTAACCCAAAAATACCAGGAAATTTACGCGAGTATAGGCGCCCACCCCCTTTACTTAGCTGGGGGCGGAAGTCTGTTTGTTGAAAACGGAAGCCCTAAAGGATTTTATCTTAAAAACTACGGCCAACGATTAAATGTTTTTCGTCTTCAAGATTTTAAAAAACTACTCCGCCAGAAAAAAGTTGTTGCTATTGGTGAAGTAGGATTAGACTACTTTGCTTCCAAACAGCGCCCCACCCAAATCAATCCAGAACTCCAAATTGAAATTTTAAAACGTATATTCACCCTCGCTTTAGAAGAACAAAAACCACTCATCCTCCACATACGCCCCTCAAAGAACTCAAATGATGCTTTTTTAGATCTTATTAATTTATCACAAGAAATATCTCCCCTGCCTAAAGCAGTAGTTCATTGCTATTCAGGCAACTGGGATATTGCCGAACAGCTAATTGCTTTGGGATACTATCTTTCTTTTACCTACCTTACTTTTTATTCAAAAGAAGCACAAGAGGCTTTTCAAAAAATACCTTTAGAAAGAGTAATGATGGAAACAGATGCTCCTTTTCTCTCGCCCAAACCAGAAGAGAAACGCAATGAACCTTGTTTTCTGCCTCTTATTGTGCAAAAACTCTCTGAACTAAGGGGAGAAGAAGCAGAAAAAATCGCTGAAATTACTACTAATAACGCTATTTCATTCTTTAATCTCAACAGATAAACTTGACAAGTGTGCTATAGTGAAGTTAGGAGAAACTAAAACAAAACTATGCCTTTTGGTGATGGAACCGGTCCAATTTGGCAAAACCAAAACAACAATCAGGGAAGAGGTTTTGGTCAAAGAGGGGGTCGGGGATTAGGTATGGGTAGAGGCAGAGGCGCAGGCCCAACAGGCAACTGCGTCTGCACCCAGTGCGGCTACAAAACTCCCAAGCAACCGGGTGTTCCCTGCCAATCAATGAAGTGCCCCAAGTGCCAAGGGGTAATGGTTAGAGACTGGGGGACAAACCCCACACCTAATTCACAGATCCAGGCAACTGATAACCAAAACACAAACCAGTAAAATTAAAACTAATATGGCGAAAATAGTTATTGCTCTTTCCTCTTCTTCAGCGGATTCAGCTGTAGATCCAAGATTTGGCCGCTGTCCTTATTTTTTAATTCACGACACTGAAAGCAAAAAACAGGAAATAGTACCCAACCAATCAGCTCAAGCTTTTAGAGGAGCAGGTATTGCCGCTGCCCAATTTGTTGCCAGTCAAAAAGCGGAAGCAGTTATTGCTGGCAACTTTGGCCCTAACTCTCTTTTTGCTCTACAACAAGCAGGGATCAAACTTTACTCTTTTAATGGTTCAGCTAAAGAAGCTTTAGCGGCTTGGGAAAACAACAACCTTACCCCTTTTTCAACTACTGCTCAAACTCAAGGAAGTTGGGGCAGAGGTATGGGTAGAGGTGCAGGCAGAGGCGGTGGTTTTGGCCAGGGCAGAAGAGGAAGCAGAAACAACTTTCCCAATCTTTAAACTATGGACAAAAAAAGAAAAAACCTTAAAACAGGAGAAAGAATCGCTTTCTGGGCTTCTGTTTCCACTCTCCTTTTAGCTTTGGTCAAGGGACTAGTGGGCTGGTTAAGTCATAATTTGGCTTTAACCGCTGATGCTTTTCATTCAGGCGCTGATACTGTGGCTATTTTAGCTTCCTATTTTGGCCTTAAACTTTCTCAGAAAAAACCTACTGAAAAATTCCCTTATGGATTTTACAAAACTGAAACACTAGCTGCTTTAATCGCCAGTATTTTTATTCTTTACGCCGCTGTAGAAATCGCTAAGGCTGGAATTCAAAATTTGCTTCACCCCCACTTTCAAACCACCACTCTGACTTTACCTTTAATTGTTACCTTTCTTTCTTCAGCAATAGCTGCTCTTTTAGCTTGGTACGAAATAAAAATAGGCAAAAAAATTAACTCTGCCTCTTTGGTAGCCAACGGACAAGAATCATTAACCGACATCTTCACTTCTCTTTTGGTAGTAGTTGCTATATTTGCCTCCTATTTTAAGTGGCCATACATAGAAGGGGGAGTGGCCTTAGTTTTGGCAGTTTTGGTTTTCAAAATTGCTATTGAAAACGGTTGGGACAGCCTTTTAGTTCTTTTGGATGCTGGTATCCCCAGAGAAACAGAGAAAAAAATAGAAAAAACTATTCTTAAAATCTCTGGCGTCAGAGGCATCAAACTTTTAAGACTAAGACGCTCCGGTCCTTTTATTTTTGGAGAAACTACAATTTTGATTAACCGCGATCTTCCTTTAGACAGATCACATGAGATAACAAAGGAGATTGAAAAAGAAGTGAAGCGCAGAATAAACAATTTAGAATCACTTTCAATCCACACTGAACCATACAAAATAGAGAAAATAAAGGTTGCTTTGCCTATTGAGAGTGACAATGGTTTAGATTCTCAAATCTCTCCCCATTTTGGCAGAGCTAATTTTTTTATTTTAATCAAGATAGATAAAAAGAAAATTATCTCTTATGAAATCATAGAAAATAAAGCCAAAGACCTTTCTATCCATGCTGGCTTAAAAGCAGTAAAACTTTTACTTAAGCAAAAAATAGACAGCTTAATAGTTAAGAATGTGGGGGAAATAAGTTTTCATACTCTGCGAAATAACCTCGTAGAGCTCCATCAAACAAAGAAAAATTTAGCTATAGAAGCAGCCAAAGATTTTGTTAACAAAAAAACAAAAATCCTTAGCTCTCCCACCCACACCTCAGACAAAAAAATCTAACTATGGAGATAATCGGCATTACTGGCGGAAAAGGAGGAACAGGCAAATCTACTTTTGCCCTTCTTTTGGCTAATGAGCTCTTACACCAAGGTAAAAAAGTGATACTTGTAGATGCAGATGTAGAATGCCCTAATATTTATCTCATCAACTCTTGGCCAATAGGACAAGACAAAAAGAAGGTATATGCCTATTTTCCAGAATTAATCAAAGAAAAATGTCAGAAGTGCGGATTATGCGCCCAAAAATGCCCTTTTGGAGCTATTTTTCAGGCACCCAACCAATACCCAGTTTTTCTCCATGAAATGTGCGGTGCTTGCCATCTCTGTAAAGAAATCTGTCCCTTTGGCGCCATTAAAGAAATCAAAAAGATGAGCGGGAAAATCTTTCTCTCTGAACCAAAGAAAAACTTAACTCTTATAACCGGCAAAGCTAAACAGGGGCTAGAGGAAACCGGCCCAGTAGTAAAAGAGCTAATTGAGTTTAGCCAAAAAATAGGCAAAACAAAAAAAGCTGATTACCTGCTTATTGACTCTGCTGCTGGCACCCACTGTCCAGTTATTCACGCTCTTTTGGGGGTAGACAAAGCTATGGCAGTCACTGAACCAACTCCTTTAGGCTCGCACGACTTAAAACTAATTATAAACTTACTGCAAAAACTCAAAAAACCGGTTGAAATCATCATCAACCAAGTTGATTTAGGCAAAACTAAAGAAATAGAGGAAATAGCAGCTAAACACAATATCCCCATAAAACACAAAATACCTTATTCTAAAAAATTGGTTAAACAATACGCCCAAGGTAAATTTAACTTAAAACTCTCTGACTTATGAAAGAAATATTCATTGGCTCAGGAAAAGGCGGGGTAGGAAAATCAATGCTTACTGCTTCTTTAGCCATTTTAGCCTCCCAAGAAAAAAGAGTTTTAGCTTTAGATGCTGATGCTGATGCACCTAATTTAGCCCTTTGGTTAGGAGGAATAAAAAAATGGGATAGAAAAGAAAAAATATCAACCTCCCAAAAACCAGAAATTAGCCCCAAAAAATGTACTAATTGTGGATTATGCGCCCAGAAATGCCCTTTTGGAGCCCTAAAGATGGAAAACAAAAAACTAAAATTTATACCTTTTGTTTGTGAAGGCTGCGGACTCTGTCAGGAAATCTGTCCAAAAGGAGCTATTAAAATGAAACCAGTTAAAAACGGCTATTTGGTTTTTAAAAATAAAGCCCTAAAAAACCTTGATTTTGTCGGCTGTCAACTTTCCCCCGGAGAAACTGGATCTGGTAAAGTTATTGACAAAATGAAGGAAGAGTCTCAAGGTTGGCGACAAAAAAACGATCTTATTTTTGTTGACTCAGCTCCAGGAACCGGCTGCCCGGTTAATGCAGCTTTAAGAGGAGCTGATTTGGCAGTTCTTATTACTGAACCCACCCCTTCGGGCGCAAAAGATTTAGAAAACTTGCTGGTTGTAGTTAAACACTTTAATATTCCTTGGTTTTTAGTAATAAACAAATACGGACTAAATTCAGCGATCGAGAAAAACCTTAAAAAGTTAGCTGGAAATAAGTATTTAGGTCAAATTAGTTATGATCAAAAAATATTCCAAGCCATAGCTGAACTTAAACCTATACCCTTTACCAATCTCAAAGCAAAAGAAGAAATCTCTCTAATTTGGAAAAACCTTAAAAGACACCTTTAATCTTGACAAAAAAGAAAAAATAGTCTAATATACCCTCTATAACAAAAAGCGGGCGCAGACTCTCCGGCTTATGGACTTAATTTTCCCACCGTGGCCTACGCCCGCAGAAAGGTTAACCTTTCTTCCTCAACCTGCCTGACAGAAGCGGCAAGCCGAAGAGGAAAGGGGATTCTTAGGTACGTCCCAATTCTGGGACATTTTTATTTTACCAAATATCGTTTTTCGCTGTCAAGAAAAACGATAAAAAAAGCTTGAAATACCCTTATTTAAGGGAAAAATAAAGAATAGAAAAAGGTTTTGAACAAAAATAAATATTCTTGACTTTACGCGTTCACTTAAAAAGTGTGGATAAATTATCCACTTTATCCACAGAATATTGTCTATTTTCCGCGACCAAGAAAAAATATAGTTCCCAAGGCAAGAATTAGCACTGCTCCAATAATAATACCTGCTAAAATAAGCCAGGAAAGAATTGAATAAAAAAACGAAGCTAAAATAGCAATAAAATTCTGTCCAAAATGGGTATTATCCAAAACAAAAAGAATAATTAAAAAAGAAAGAAAGAATAAACCCGAGCGATAAAAACGTTCTTTATCAGAACAGAAGTAATCAAAATTGGTTTTAATTCTCTCCAAAAGAGTAGGGGGCGAAAAATCACTTTCAGCAGTTAAATCCTTTACTGCCTTTTTAAGGTTTTTAACCGCCTCTTTTAAATCTAAAAGAGTAACCGTTTCTCCGTACTCTTTAAATACCTTTTCATAAATACTAAGAGATGCTTTCAGTCCCTTAAGATCAGTAAATCTAACTTTAGCCTTTTTTATTTTTTCCTCTAAGGAGTGTCCAAGATACCCTTGATCTTCAAGTAAATAATTTAAAAGTTTGGCTAATTCAGCTAAAGCCATTGACCAAGAAGCAATAGTATCTTCTTTTTCATAGTTTTCAATAACTGACCAATCAATAATCTCTTCAGCTTGTTCAAATATATCTTTAGTCATAATTAAATCTCAATTTCATCTGCAGGGATTTCTACCTCGTGGCGTTTATCAACTTCCCTAAAAAGCAATTGATCAGCCACAAAGTAAAGCTCTACTTCGCCAGTAGGACCATGACGGTGTTTGCGTATTAAGATATCAGCAATATTTTTTCTATCTGTATCCTTATCATAGTAATCCTCGCGGTAAATAAACATAACCACATCAGCATCCTGCTCTAATGAACCAGACTCTCTTAAATCAGAAAGCTGAGGAATCTGAGGATGTCTCTGTTCTACAGCCCGGGAAAGCTGAGATAAGGCCAAAAGAGGCACATCAAGCTCCCTAGCTAAGGCTTTGAGACCACGAGATATCTCTGATATCTCCTGAACCCGGTTGGCTTCATTGTAAGAACCTCTTTCTCCCTGCATCAACTGAAGATAATCTATTACTAAAAATCCAATTTTGTGCTCTGCCTGAAGCCGCCGCGCTTTGGCCCTTATTTCCGAAACAGTCATATTAGGAGTATCCTCAATAAATATAGGGGCTTCTGATAATCTACCCATTGATTCCCCTAAACGAGAAAAATCCTCATCTGAAAGCTTTCCAGTTCTCATCTTCCAAGAATCAATCTGGGCATCCATACAAAGCAGACGTTCAATCAACTGATCTTTACTCATTTCTAAAGAAAAAATACCTACAGGAATCTCTGCCTTTAAAGCTATATTAAGAGCAATATTAAGAGCAAAAGAAGTTTTGCCCATTGCTGGCCGCGCTGCCAAAATAATTAGGTCAGAGGGCTGAAGACCAGAAAGCATATTGTCTAATTCAGAAAACCCTGTAGGCAAACCTCTGACCCCTCCGCTTTTTTCCTCATGTAATCTCTCTAATCTTTCATAAGTTTCTGCTAAAGCATCGTGAAGGGAGACAAAATCACTGCGCCGATGTTTTTCACTAACAGAAAAAATAGACCTTTCTGCTTTATCCAAAACTCCGGCTGCGTCTTCTTCTGCCTTAAAACTATCTTCAATAATCTGAGAGGCAGCAGAAATCAAACGTCTCAAAGCCGCTTTATCAGCCACAATTTTAGCATGCTCTTCTATATGAGCACTGGAAGGAACAAAAGAAGCCAACTCACTCAAATAAGCAGCCCCTACTTTTTTAGCCTTTTTTTTGCGTCGCAACTCTTCGGTTAGGGTCACTAAATCAATAGGCGTACTTTTTTCAAACATCTTTTCCATTGTTTCATAAATAATACGATGCTTGTCGTCGTAAAAATCGCGCGCTGTTAAAATATCAGCTACCTTAATAAAGGCATCAGCATCAATAAGTATAGACCCCAAAACCGTCTTTTCTGCTTCTATGTTTTGCGGAGGCAAACGATCTGAGTTTTTCTCTGCCATTACTAAAATAATAGAGCAAAAAAATACTAAATACCAAATATCTTTTTTATCTCCTGAGTTGGCCTGTTTTGCATTAAATATAACTCTACTTTAAGCTCAGAGTGGAAAACTTTGTGGATAATTTTGTGTAAATAATCAAGGTTTTTTGGTTTTTTTAAAGTTTCGTAGTATAGCTTAAACGGCACTCGCAAAAATATTTTCCCTTTATTGTACTTAGCTTCAGATTTAGCAAGAAAAGCAGAAAGAGAGTGATTGTATTTTTTCATACCTGTAACCACTTTTTCCCACTTTGCTTCAAAATCCTTAATATCTTCTGATTTTGAATTTGAATCAGAAACTTCCTTCTTTTTTATTTTTTTTAATTGTTTGCTCTTAATTTTTTCTTTTTTTTTAGACACTTTTGGTTGCACTTCAGATAAAGAAGAATCCTCTAAAAATCCCAGCAACGCCATCTCTAAAGGCAAAGTCTCTACCTCAATATCTTTACTTTGAAAACGAGCCTGAAGAAGTAGTTGATAAAGACGTGACAGGGAAAGAAGATCAAAACTCTCCGCTTGTCGAAGTATTTTTGTCTGCATCTCTTTAGTTAAAGGCGATATGGAATTCTTGGTAGTGCGAAGAAAAATTAAATCCTCCAGATAACGCAACATAGCATTAATCAGGTGTGAAGAGGAAAAACCCTGTTTAGCCTCTTTTTGTATCTCAGAAATCACCCTTCTGTCTTTCAAGGAAAGGGCATCAAAAATCCTAACCAAAGCCCCAACATCAATAATGCCTAAAGCTTTTTTTGCCCTTTTCTCAGTAATCTCTCCGCGTAAAGAAGATACTTGATCTAAAAAAGAAAAACCGTCACGCAAACTGCCTTGAGCATAAACAGTAATAATCTTTAAAGCTTCAGGAGAAATTTTAATTTTTTCTTTTGTTGCTACTCGGCGCAGAGTTTTATAGATATCCTGAACACTTAAAGGCTGAAAATCAAACCGCTGGCATCTGGAAATTATAGTTTGAATAACAGCAAAAGGTTCAGTTGTAGCTAAAATAAAAACTACATTTTTTGGAGGCTCCTCAAGCGTTTTTAAAAGAGCATTAAAAGCGCCTTTGGAAAGCATATGTACTTCATCAATAATATAAACCTTGTACTGCCCAGCTGAAGGAGCAAGCAAGATACGGTTTTTAAGATCCCTAATGTTATCTACTCCTGTATGGGAAGCAGCATCAATCTCAACTAAATCCATAAACCGACCCTCTTGAAAAGCTAAACAATTAGCACAGCGACCACAAGGTTCACCCGAAGAACGCGGTTTTAGGCAGTTTAAAGCCTTAGCCAATAATCTCGCCGTAGTGGTTTTGCCTGTACCTCTAGGACCAGAAAAAAGATAAGCATGAGCTACCTTTTTTTGTTTTAAAGCCTCAAGCAAAATCTCTTTTATGTGATCTTGACCAACTAATTCAGAGAAAAACTGCGGGCGATACTTTTGATACAGCACATTAGAATTTTATTTAAAGCTAAAATTGATAATAACAAAAGAAAACCTTAAAGCAAACACACAAAACTAAAAATTAATCTGAACCTTGTTCTAAAACTACAGAAACACTGGGAGCAATAACCTCAATCCAGGTAGAGCCTCGGTTTAATTTGATTTCTGCTCCATTTTCATCAAAAAATCTGGTTCGGTCAGAAAAAACCCAACTACCCTCAATCACCTTACCATCTCGCAAAACCTTAACTTTACCTTGAGTGCGAGTATCAAAATGCCAAAGAGTATGACCTTCTGAAGAATATTGATAACCAGAATAATAAGCCAAAACAACATTTTTTACCTTAATCTCAGAGCCATCTTTGTCTTTATGTAAAACACCAGCCAAATAGCGCTGATAAACATTCTCTTTAGGATCATAAACATAAGCTACCTTATAAGAAGAAGTGGAAAAACTAATACTTGCTTTTTTAAAATCGCCTCTCTCTGCCAAAGAAGCCTCCTCTTTAAAAGACCAAGGAGAGTAATCTGCTTTTTCAGACCATTTTTTGGCTCTTACAACTTTTTCCAACAAATTTTTAGAACTATATAAATTGTGCGGAGTATAACGACTGCGATCACGCCAAAAATAAGAACCAAAATAAAACTGGTTAATATCATAAAAACCAGAAAGAGAAGAAATTTTCTTTAAGGCTTCGGTGCTGCCGCCGCAATGAACAAAAAAAGCTCCCAACTCTTGCGCCCAATCAACAAAATAAGTTCTGGCTGAACGTATTGGCCCAACCTCCTCTGGCAACTCATCAAAAAAAGCTAAAAAACGTGTAATTCCTCCCTCGGTTAAACTCTCAAAAACCAAACCCGCCTTGCTTAACCCTGAAGGAGGGCGGGAAGCAGAATGATTCTCTATCACTACAGCAAAAGGTCTTAACTCTGTTTTTTCTTTATCTTTCAGCTCACCAGTAAGCAAAGAGGGAAACTTGGGTTTGGTCTCTGGAATTTTTACTTTATTATTAAACAATTTTGAAACCTGTTCTTCTGCTGTTGGCGGTAGATGACGTTGAGAGTAAAAATAAAAGCCACCCACAAGCGCCAAAATCACCACACCTAAAAAAACCCACAACCACTTTTTCTTCCTCTTTGTTTTTTTCTTTTTCTCCTCTTTAATACGAATTTCTTTGGAAAACTTTCTTTTTTTCACAATCAATAATTATAGCGCATTTAGGACAAAATAAAAAAGCCGCCCCGAAGGGCGGCTTTTAACCCAAGCTATTTCTTTTTGCGCAAAATAGGCAAGCCAGTTCTCTGACTCTCCACAACTTCATAACCAGCCGGCATTTCATCAACTGCTCTTGAATCATCAACACTTTTAGCAAACCAGTAAATCCGTACAGTTTTGCCTCCTCTCAAGTCTACCTCCCGAGAGTGAAGATAATAGGTTTGGCCTTTAGAGTTGGTGTAAGAATAAGCCATAAACCTCCTTGATTAGTTTTCCACAGGCCCTCAATACTGCTTTCTATTTTACAGGGGGAAGAAAGGGTGGGTCAAGGGGAAAAGTAAATTCTGCTTCCAAGCTAATAATTTATTCAATAAGAAACAAAAGAAAAACAATACTTAACCTAAAAAATAGTTATTTCCCTAAACCGCCAAAATGATTAAAATACAACCCAAAATAACAAAAAGCTGAACAACCATTCCCAGAAAAATATCTTTGCCCCGAGCAGTCCAGTGAAAAGACTTATGAAAACTATACAATCTATCAAACAAAGGGAGACGATGGAAAAAGCCGGACCAAAGAAAAACATTATCCAAAAAGTCAGGAAGAACAGCAAAAAGCGACCCCAAAAGAGAGGCTTCTGACCAGTGGGCACGAAACAAAAACAAAATAACTGCTGCTAAAACGAGATCAGCAAAAACAAAAAGTGCTTCAAATAAATTTTTTGGCTTTAATTCCCTTTCTTCTGGTTTACGAAAAGAAGAAACCTCAAAATGAGGCAAACCATCAAAAAGGTAGTGGCTAGCAAAAGCCAAAGGAGCAGCAACATAGGGATTGCCAGAAACAACCCCAATAGTGAAACCTATAACAGTATGGGCAGTAATAAGCATTAAAAGTATTCGGTCTTAAAATAATTATTGACCCCACCGGGATTCGAACCCGGGTTTTCAGCTTGAAAAGCTGACGTCCTAAACCACTAGACGATGGGGCCAAAAAACCACCAGAGGGTCCGGGGGGACTCGAACCCCCAACCCACTGCTTAAGAGGCAGCTGCTCTACCAGTTGAGCTACGGACCCAGCACTCAACAAAAAATCAAAATCAATAATTCCCTGCAAGAATAAAGAAAAAAAACCGAAAAATCAAGATTCAGACAGAGCTTTGACTACCGTTTCAGCAAACTCTTTGGCTGCCAAAGGGCCATTAGCTGTAATCACTCTGCCTGACCAAACTACTGGTTTTGGGGTCAGATTAGCGCCTCTCTTAACCAAAACATCCCTGACCCCATCCCAGCAAGTAGCGCTTAAACCTTTAAGCAGACCAGCATTGGCTAATACAGCACAAGCAGCACAGATACCTGCCACTACTTTCTGAGCCTGAAAAAACTTCTGCGCAAAAGAAACCAACTCTTTTTCAGCCACCAAATCTACCATACCCGGGCCGCCGACAAAAACAACTGCTTCATACTCAGAAGGGTTAACTTCAGAAACCAAGAAACGCGCCTCTGTTTTCTTCCCTCCTGCTCCTCTAATCAAACCTTTGGATAAAGAAGCTGTGTCTGTTGTAAAACCTTGCTCAGTAAAAACTCTCTGGGGAATAAAATACTCTTCATCTCTAAAATCCTCGGGAGGAATAACAAATAAAATCTTACTCATCTTGTTTTTATATTATCACAAAACAAAAACTTTTCTTCCTTTCAGGAAAAAATAACGAAACAAAAAACAGCGTGAAAAAATCTTTTTGTTATTATTGTGGTGCAGCAGGGGTTTGGGTTTGATCCCCTCCTCCATTTTCCTTTTTGGAAGAGGACCAAAGCCACCAAACCAAAATCAACACCACGGCAATAATCACTACCCACCAATACCAAGCCATAGAATAAGGTTTAGTTTATGCCTCTATTTTAGCTAAAGAAAAAGAAGATTTTTTCCACACCAATTTTAAGAGGACAACTTTTCTAAAGCCTTTTTGAGACGCTTTAGGCTCTCTTTTTTGCCCAAAACCCACATTAACTCTTGAGGTGAGGGGGAGCCAGATTGGCCTGAAAGTGCCACCCGCACCGGCCAAAAAACATCGCCATTATTAAGACCGCTTTTTTCTACCACTCCAACAAGAACTTCCTTAATTTTTTCTATTTGCCAAGCACTTTGATAGTTTTTTATAGCTTTTAAAGAATTCTCCAATCCTTTTTTTGTCTTATCTAAATCTGAACGCTTAAAAATTAGTAGTTCGCGAGGATAATCAGACATTTTAAAAATATACTCAGCCTGAAGAAAATCTTCTAAAACTACACTTCTGGTCTGAAAAATAGAGATAATTTTTAAAAGCTGGCCTCTATCAATTGAAAGAAAAAGAGAATCCTCTCCCAAGTTCTTGCTGCGCCACTCTAACCACTCAAGAAAAAATTCAACAAGCCTTTGTGGTTTAAAATGACGAATCCAAAGCCCAGCTAAATAATCAAGTTTTTCCCTATCAAAAATTGAACCGCCTTTTTTAATACCTTTAAGATCAAATCTTTGCTTAAGTTCTTCTAGAGATAAAAATTCACTGTCATCTTTTGGACTCCAACCCAAAAGAGCCAAAAAATTAACCACTGCCTGAGGCAAATATCCTTTTTGGCGCAAATCAAAAACCTGACTGCCGCCACGCCGCTTACTCATCTTGCTTCTGTCCTTTTCTAAAATCAAAGGAATATGAGCAAACTGAGGAGGACTAATACTTAAAGCTTTGTAAAGCAAAAGTTGGCTAAAAGTATTGGTTATATGATCCTCCCCTCTAATTACGTGGGTGATCTTCATCAAATAATCATCCACCACACCGGCAAAGAAAAATACAGGCATCTGATCGCTTTTGACAACAACAAAATCTCCTATCTCTTTAACATTCTTTTTTATCTCCCCCCTGATCAAATCATTAAAGACCAAAACTTCTGGCAACCCCCCTTTTTCCACCACTTTCTCTACATCTAAACGCCAAGCAGGTTGCCTTTTTTTTCGCATTTTTTTCTTTTCATCTTCACCAAGTCCTTTGCAACGGCCTGAGTAACGGGGCAACAAACCAGCTTTGCGCATCTCTTCTCTTTCCTTTTCCAGCTCTTTGGGAGTACAGAAACACTCATATACTAATCCTTCTTTTTTTAATTGAGCAAAGAACTGCTGATACAAGTCTAACCTTTGTGATTGGCGATAAACCCCACTCTTTGGCTCATCCCACTCAATACCCAACCATTTCAGTCCTTCTAAAATATCTTTTTCAAATTCAGGCCGTGAACGATCCAAATCAGTATCTTCAATGCGTAAAATAAACTTGCCTTTGTTTTTTTGGGCAAAAAGAAAATTAAAAAGAGCAGTTCTGGCAGTACCAATATGAAGTTTGCCTGTAGGCGAAGGGGCTAAGCGAGTTTTTACCATAGTCTTAATTTAACGCTCAAAACTTTAATCTTCAACTGCAGAAACAATGTGTTTAATAATCGTCTTTCCTTCTCTAATCTTCACTATTAAGGCATCAATGCGATAAAAGCAATAATTGAGATGTTTAGTTTGTAAATAAAGCCGGCTTAATTTTTTTAACTTTTCCTGTTTGAACCTATCTATACGCTCCGCAGCCAATCCACCCCCTTTTTCGCTTTTAACCTCAATAAAAACTACTCTGGAATGAGGAAGCACTTTAGGAAAAACAATCTTTTGCCAAAATAAACCCGGCTCTAAAGCTATAATATCTATCTCTCCTAAGGAGGAACGCCAATTTTTTTCTAGAATTAAATAACCCTTCTTTTTTAGAAACCGCTCAGCAATTTTTTCTGCTTGAGAACCCTGAATTTTAAACCCAGAAAAGATTTTTTTACTCCTTTGTTTTTTTGTCATCCTTCTGACCCTTTTTCCTGCTGTTGGAGCTAGTTTTTTCCACTTCTTCTCTTTCTGCTAAAAGCGCTAAAGTTTCTTTGTCTATATCTTTACGTTTTAGTTTTAGTTTTTTACCGCTCAAGTCTCTTAAATAATAAAGCTTGGCGCGGCGCACTTTTTGTCTCCGTAAAATCTCTATTTTTTTTATTGTCGGAGAGAAGAGGGGATAGATTCTTTCCACACCTACTCCATCAACAACTCTTCTGACAGTAAAACTCTTGCTTGGACCAGCGCCAGAAGAGATTTTTAAAACCACTCCCTCAAAAATAGAAGTATGGACTTTTCCTTTTTTATCCTTGTATTCCTGATAAACCCTCACTACATCACCTGGTTTAACAGGCCAAATTTTTTTCTTGATTTGAGATTGAATTATTTCTTGCCAAGAAGTCATACGGAAAGAGAATAACAGGAAATAAAAAGAAAATCAAGACTAATGTCAGAGAATAATTGCTTTTAAAAAACAGGTTCTGTAAAATTAGGTCAATGAAAAACACAATCCTTTCAGGAATGAGACCTACAGGAGCATTGCATCTAGGGCACTATTTTGGCGTTTTAAATAATTGGGTTGCTTTGCAAAACAAATACCACTGCTACTATATGGTGGCTGACTGGCATGCCTTAACCGATAAAGAAGAATTTCCTTCCCTAAAAGAGGTTGTTAAAGATATGGTAATCACCTGGATGGCTGCCGGCATTGACCCTAAAAAAACGGTTATTTTCCGTCAATCAGAAGTCAAAGAACATGCTGAATTAGAAGTTTTGCTTTCAATAGTAGCTAAAATGGGAGATTTGCAACGCATACCCACTTATAAAGACGCTAGCCAAAACTTAAAAAATAAAGTAGGGGTTTTTCTTTACCCTCTTTTACAAGCTGCTGATATCCTACTTTACAGAGCCAATGCTGTCCCTATAGGCGAAGACCAAATCCCTCATATAGAGTATGCCAGAGTTTTAGCGCAAACTTTAAATAAAATAGCCGGAAAAGAAGTAGTGCCCAAACCTAAACCAATAATTACTGAAGCTAAAAGAGTGCCCGGCACTGATGGCAAAGCCAAAATGAGTAAATCTTTAGAAAACACTATTAACCTCAAAGACACTGAATTTAAAAAACTCTGGCCTATTCTCAGTAAAGTCCCCACAGATCCGCAAAGAGTAAAAAAAGATGATCCCGGCAATCCGGCAAAATGTCCAATAATCTACCCCTACGCCCAGTTGGTTTTAAGTCCAAAAGAGTTAACAACAATGGAAAATAACTGCCGCCAAGCCAAATGGGGCTGCCTGGATTGTAAACGTCAAGTGGCTAAAAGCATCTCTGAATTCTTTTTACCTTTCCGACAAAAATATGCCCAGCTAAGTAAAGAGGCGGATCTGGTTGAAAAAGTACTAAAAGCAGGAGCCCAAAAAGCCCAAAAAAAAGCAGAACAAACACTATCTCTGGTGCGTCCGCTATTTGGACTCTAAAACAATTTTTTTCACCCGTTGGAATATATCTTTAAGTAAGGATTTAGAGCGCGCCTCAAGATTTAATCTTGTAACTGGCTCAGTTTGGGAAGGCCTGATATTTAAATACCAATCTTTAGTTCTTAAAGTTAAACCATCTTCAAAAAAAGCATCTGCATCTTGAAACTCTTTTTGCAAAGCAGAGGAAAAAGCCTCAAACCCACTTTGGGGCAAATCAAAGTTCTGTTCTGGCAAAGAGTAAATATCTCTAAACTGCAACAAAGCCTCTTTCAGACTTTCTTTTTTTTCAGAAAGAAGACCAGCTAATTTTAGAATGCTCAGCATTGAGCTTTCAGAATAAAAAGTCTCAGGATAAAAATAGTGGCCAGAAACCTCACCGCCAAAAACCGCTTTTCTTCTCCTCATCTCTTTTTTAATAAACGGATAACCTGCTTTGGCACGGAAAAAAGGAACCTTAAACTCTTTAGCCACTAAATCAAAAGCCATTCGCTTGCGGCAATCAAAAACAACAGGTCCTAACTTTTGTCGCAGAATACTTTGGGCCAAAAGAGCAGCTGTTAAATCAGGCGGAACCATCTCCTTGGTTAAAGGATCAAAAACTATCATCCGATCGCTATCCCCATCTAAACCAATAATTAAATCAAACTTGCCTTTGGCTCTTCGCTTGATAAGATTACGGCTTTCAGAAGAAATAGGGTTGGGAGCATTGTTTTTTAGCTCTTTTTGGCTCAGAGAAACTATTTTAAAATCAACAGCCAAAGCTTTATTAATTAACTCTGCTATTTTAGTGGCACTTCCTCCAAAAGAAAAAAGCAAAACCTTTTTTTTGATTTTTTTATTCTTAATATTATCCAAAACAAACTTGGCATAATCAGAATAAACGTCAAGCTTTTCAAAAAAAGGCTTTTGTCCTTCATAAACAAAACTTGCCTTCTCCACCTCTTTTTTCAATGTTTGTATCTCTCCAACATCAAGAGGGATAACCCCTTTTTTAGAAATCTTCATCCCTACCTCTTCCCAATCACAGTGGGAAGCAGTAATCTGGATACCTAAGTCAAACTTAAAAAACCCCAAAGCAAAATACAGCATTTCTGTGGGCACCTGCTCTAAAAAATAAACTTTTTTCCCTTGTGCAGAAAGACCGCTGATTAAGGGCAAAAATAGTTTGCGAGAATGCTCTCTAAAATCACAACCAAGGACTACTTTCTGACTTTGGGGGAGCATTTTCCCTAAAGCAAAACCTATTTTTGCAACTGTGTCTTCATTGAGATCAATTGGATACCTCCCCCGAATATCAAAGGTGCGAAAAACCTCTCTTTTTGTCTCTTTGTTCATAGTTTACTCCTTTTTAGTTCCTCTTCTGATTATAGCCGGCCAAGCCTTATAGTGACTATAGAACTTCTTTTGGTGAATCAATTTACCCCCCCGATAGACTTTGTAAGTAAAGTAAGCGTCTGCACCCCAATGAGATTTTTCTTCATAGATTAGTTTGCCTTCAGCTAAACTGTCGTCATCAATATAAATCGGCTCTGGAGGAGCAGTAAAATTATAGGCTTGAGGTTTTGAAACCACCGCTTTCCTGCCATCACTCTGGCCATAAAAGTAAAAAGTAATCTTATAGCCTTTAACTGCAGCTTGGATCAAGATGGGTCCAGAAGTGTCATTTTTAAACTTTAAATCAACCTGAGGATAATAAATAGCGGCATCCATCCCGATTGGTGGCTCATAGTAACCAACCCGATAAGCATGGTTATGTCTTTCTACTACCGGCAAACCGCTATAAATAGCTGCTCTGAACACTGTTGTCGCTACCTGACACAACCCTCCTCCATACTCAGGCACAGTTCGCCTATTTTTGATAACCAGTTCTGGTAAATAACCTGTCTTAGCACCAATCTCACCCAAGGCTTCACCTAAAGAAAAGGTCTCTCCTTTATTAATCACCAAACCATGAAGCTTGCTGGCACCATTTTTGATATTATGGATTCTGCTAGCTGAGGAACCATAAAAAGTGCTTTCTCCTTTGCCCAAAAGATCATTAAAATTAAACTCTTGGTAATTAGCAGAATGAACCGTGGGCAACTGTTGGGAAAGATTAATCTCAATAGAATCAGTGGGATTAGTAAAAAAAGATTTTAGCTTAGCATCTAAATCATCCTTATCAAGATACAAGCCATAACGTTCTTTTTCTAAAACAATTAACTGGGAACCCTCAAACTCTAAACGGACATTTCTTCCCGGTTCATCTACCTCCTCTTTAATCTTGGCATAAATATCGTCTTTTGTTTGGGAATTAACCTGAAAAGAAACTATTTTTTGCAACCCCCTTTTTTCTACTGAAAAATCTATTAAAGAAAGAAGATCTTCTTTGCTCAATTTGGCTTTAACCTCCCCTTTATACTCCAATTCAAGCGGAGCAAAAGACAAAATATTCTCCACCTGAGGTTTAAGTCCTTCCAAATCAGAAGTGTTAATATCAGGTTTTAAAACTTGAGGTGTTAACAATAATTCATTTCTAAGCAAAGAAAAAGTATCCTCAAGAGATTTGCTCAATACCTCCTTACTTACACCCAAACCTTCTTCTTCCTTTTTGATTTTTAACTCACCATTTTCTAAAAAATACTCTGCTGGATGAGAAAGATTGGAAAGAGCAACCTGCAATTCTTGAACCTTATCCTGGTTTTTTATCTCTATTAAAAGAGGCATTTGGTAATGAAGAACAAGCAGACGCACAATCTGAGGAAATTGCCAAATCACCTCTTTAAAATTCTTTGGGTGTCCCAAATGAAAAAGGTCTTTTAGGGTTTCTTCAATCTTAAACTCAACCCCAAAATCAGAAATCTTTGCTTTTGTTTTCTTCTCTCCACAAACCACTAATATCTCCTGCTTTTGGTAAGCCTCAACCTTGTCCTTAATTTTGGCAAACGCTTCTTCTGGAGAAAGAGAACTAACCTCAATACCAGCTACCTTAGTTTGGGGATAAAACTTAGTATTAAAAACTAAAGCTAAACCAAAAACCAAAACAACCAAAAACCCCAAGACAATAAACAAAAGTGAAAGAACAAAACTCAATATCTTCAGTCTCTTTTTTTTAAAACTCTGGCTCTTTGATTTCTTTTTGTTCTTTGAGGCAGACATTAACTCATTATAAGGGATAACTATCCCCGAGTTCAACCAACAAAAATTTTAACAAAGACCAAAGCAACAATAGACATTAATTTGATTAGAATATTCATTGAAGGACCTGAGGTATCCTTAAAAGGATCTCCGACAGTATCCCCAATAACCGAAGCTTTGTGTGCCTCTGACCCTTTGCCACCAAAAGCTCCTTTTTCAATAAACTTTTTGGCATTATCCCAAGCACCACCACCATTAGCCATCATTAAAGCCAACATCACCCCTGAAGCTAAAGCACCGGCTAAAACCCCGGCAACAGATAGTTTGCTGACAAACAAACCAAAAACAAGAGGTGTAGCTACAGCCAAAAGACCGGGGACTACCATCTGCTTAAGAGCAACAGAGGTGGCAATAGCCACACAGCGTGCATAATCAGCCTGCGCTCTGCCTTGCAACAAACCTTTTATCTCAGAAAACTGACGTCTCACCTCTTTAACAATAGCAAACCCAGCCTTGCCTACAGCCCGCATAGTTAAAGCTGCAAATAAAAACGGCACTGAGGCTCCAATCAAAACACCCATTACCACCTCTGGGTTAATAAGATCAATAACTTCAAGGCCAGCTGATTGGGCATAAGCAGAAAAAAGAGCCAAAGCTGTTAAAGCCGCAGAACCAATAGCAAAACCCTTTCCTAAAGCCGCAGTAGTATTGCCTAAAGCGTCTAACTCATCAGTGACCTTACGCCTGTCCTCTGCTCCAGTCATCTCAGCTATACCTCCAGCATTGTCAGCAATCGGGCCATAAGCATCAATAGACATTGTCATCCCAATAGTGGAAAGCATGCCCACACCAGCTAAAGCAATACCAAAAAGACCAGCAAAGTAATAAGCAAAATATGTGGTTAAGCCAATAAAAACAGCTGGAAGAAACACACTTTCCATACCTACAGCTAAACCCTCAATAATATTAGTAGCCGGACCTGTTTGCGAAGCTTCAGCTATCTTTCTGATAGGCTTACCAGAAGTATAATACTCAATTATGACTGAAAGCAGAATACCCAAAACTGCACCTAAAAACACTGGCCAAAAGTAAACAAATTCCATATTTTGCCAAACCACAAAACTACCCACACCCAAAAGCAAAAAAGCAACTGAAATAAAGTTAGCTGTGCGCAAAACCAAAGCTGGATTTTTGCTCTTAAATAAACGAATCAACAATAAAGACAAAAGGGAAGACAAAAGACCAATAGCAACCACATAAAGGGGGAGATACTTGGCTGAACTCCCATATACTGCTCCCAAAATAACAGCCGCTACCACTGATCCTAAATAAGATTCAAAAAGATCAGCACCCATACCAGCGGTATCACCAACATTGTCACCCACATTGTCAGCAATTACCGCTGGGTTGCGAGGATCATCCTCAGGGATACCAGCTTCAACCTTGCCCACTAAATCAGCACCAACATCTGCTCCTTTGGTATAAATACCTCCGCCAACACGGGCAAATAAAGCCACTGAAGAAGCACCCATTGAAAAAGCACTTAAAACAAAAAGATCCTTATTGGCCAAATAAAGGACAACAAAAAGCAAGCCCATAAGACCTAAAGAAGCCACTGACAATCCCATTACCGCACCACCGCTCAAAGCTGTTTGCAAAGCTGGATTTAAACCATCTTGTGCTCTTTCCTCTGTTTTTACATTAGCCGAAGTAGCTGCCTTCATACCAAAATATCCAGCCAAAAGAGAAAGCACAGCTCCCAAAATATAAGCTGCTCCGGAAAAAATACCAAACTGCCACCAAAGAACTATAAAAATTAAACCAACAAAAACAGCAATTACTGAGTACTCTTTTTGCAAAAAAGTATCCGCTCCTTTTTGGATATAAGAAGCAATTTTTAAAGCCTTCTGGTCTTTAACTTTGAGGCGGTAAATGTGATAAAAGTTTAAAAGAGCGGCCAAAAGACCTAAAAACCCAACCAAAAAAAGCCAGCTGATTTGCATAAACAGAAATTAGTTTTCTAGAGTCTATATTTTTATAAAACACTAAAACCAAAAAGGCAAGTAAAAAAATTTCTATTTTTTAGGTCAAAATCAGGAAAGTATATTTTGATAAACCAAAAGTGTTCTTTTAGCAGTCTTTTCCCAGTTGTATCTTTTAACCCACTTTCGCCCTCTTAATCTCAAAATATCCCTTAATTTCTGATTTTTTAAAGCGCTGTATATTTTAACCGCCATATCCCTAATATCATAAGGGTCAAAAAAGACAGCGCTCTCGTCTAAAACTTCACGTAAACAAGAAATAAAAGAGGCGGCAACTACACCGCCACAGGCAATTGCCTCCAGAGGAGGAAAGCCAAAACCCTCAGCCAAAGAAGGCATAACCAAAAGAGAAGAAGCTGAATAAACAGCCGGGAGCATCTCTTCTTCAACAAAGCCTAAAAATCTAACCTCTTTTTCCAAACCTAAGTCTTTCACCTTTTTTGGCACTTCTGGATAACGAGGGTCTTTAGCACCAATTAAAACCAGCTTTTCTTCTATACGGTATTCACGTTTGAGTATAGAAAAAGCTTCAAAAAGGCGGAGCAAATTTTTATGCGGGCGCCACTGACCAGCATAAAGAATAAAAGGGTCAAAAAGATTGTATTTCTTTCTAAACTTAGCGATTTGATCTTTGCTTTGCGGCCTGAATTTAGACTCAATACCTTCGTAAACTACTGAAATTTTCCCAGAAGGAGCTTTTAATATCCTTTCCATATCTTTAGCAGTAGCCTGCGAAATGGCAATAATATGATCTGACCTTTTGGCAATCTGGCTAAGCTGAAAGCAATAAGCCCAACGTCTGATTGAACTGTGGTTTTTGTCAACAAATTTAGAAATAGTCAAATCATGAATAGTCACCACAAAAGGTTTGGGAGAAAAAATCGGGGCATTAAAATGAGTAAAATGGATAAGATCAGGATTCTGGGCACGTAAAATATAAGTAAAATCAAGCTGCTCTTTAAAAGAGTAATGAGGAATATCAACCCAAACAGGATTGGCTCTGACTAAATCATAAGGAATATTTTTTTTAAGCTGAGAGTTGAATATAGGCCTGATAACAATTTCTGACTGCAAAGGCAAAAGGGCTAAGAGCAACTGCTCAGCATAACGCCCCAAAGCTGAACCAGAACCGACAAATCTCGCATCAACAAGAACCTTTTTAGCCATAAGAAGATTTCACCCAATTTATAGTTCTTTCCAAGCCGTCTTTGAAATTAACTTTAGGTTTAAAACCAAGCTTCTTTTTGGCTAAAGAGACATCAAGATAGATCCGCCTTACCTCTCCCTCCACTTTGGGACCAAACTTGGCTTTAACAAGAGAGTTAAGTATTTTCTTTAGGGAATTATAGATTTCAAGCACAGAAACCTCCTTGCCTGAACCAATGTTAAAAATACCGCTTTCACGATACAAAAGAGCCAAGTAATTGGCTAAAGCCACATCTTGAACAAAAATAAAATCACGCGTCTGTTTGCCGTCACCAAAAATCACCGGCGCCTCACCCTGTAAAAATTTGTCAATAAAAATTGAAATCACTCCTGCCTCACCTTTTGGATCTTGGCGCGGCCCAAAAACATTGCTATAACGCAAAACCACGTATTTAAATCCAAACAAAGAAGCAAAACATTTTAAATAAAGCTCAGCGCTGCACTTTGAGGCTCCATAAGGGCAAAGAGGCGAAATAGGATGATCTTCCTTAACAGGCAATTTCCGAGGCTCTCCATAAATCGCCCCTCCGGAAGAGGCATAAATAATTTTTTTAACCTTAGCTTTACCAGCGGTTTGAAAAAGGCTAATAGAGCCAGAAACATTAATACGAGCATCCTTTTTGGGGTCAGTGACACTATCGCGCACATTTATCTGCGCTGCTTCATGAATTACAATCTCCGGCTTTTCTTGGGCGAAAATTCTTTTCAGGCGAGGGGAAATTATATCAACCTGGTAAAACTTTGCTTTTTTATTAACGTTTTTCTTTGAACCCCGACTCAAATTATCAACTATAACCACCGGATAACCTTTTTTAATCAGTAAATCAGCAATATGGGAGCCAATAAAACCTGCGCCACCAGTAATTAAAACCTTGGGTTTCATTAAACTAAAAATAACAAAACAAAAACCAAAGCGCAAACAAAAAGCCCTTGCCAAAAACAAGGGCAAAAGATAACTATTAAATAGCAGACAATAAAATACTCAATCTATCTACTAATTCGGGCGGCGGGTAATTGCCCTGATAAAGAAAATCTTCTGCCTTTCGACAAAGATCAATAGCCTCCTTAATCTTTGCCTCAATCTCCCTTTCATCTCCATTGCAAACAACAGTAAAGGTGCCATTAACACAGAGTGTGCGCAAATGACCAGCCAAAGAATAGAATTCAACAATTCCTTGATAGCAGTCAAATGACTCGAGCTGGGCTAAAAACTGCAAAAAATCAGTCACCATTTTTCGGTGTACGGAGATCTGCAGGTCCACAACCATCTTCTCTACCTCCCTCGTTTTTCAAACAGCGTTATATGGTTTGTATACTCTACTATTTTTACCCCCGGCAGGACTCGAACCTGCAACTTCAGGCTCCGCAAGCCTGCGTTCTAGCCAATTGAACTACGGGGGCAAAATTTAGATGCCAAAAGAGCAATAGCCAACATTAAGCGAATTTTAAAATCTTTCCCTTTTACCTCAGAACTAAATATTACAGAAAAAGACCTCATTATCAAGATCAAGAAAGAAACAAACCCAATACAGAAACAATAGGCTTTTTAGGCAGATACCGAGATAAAACCTTGTCTACCTTTTCTGATTTATTTTTTGGCAACAAAATAGTGATCTCAGGTAAAACTCTAGACACCGTCCTGATAACTAAAACTTTGTCTTTTCCCGCCTTTTCTATAGAGTAAAAAAGTATGTCGCCAAAAGAATAAAAGTGCCTGTTGTAAACAATCCCTTTTTTGGTAACCTCCACCTTGTAAATATCAGAAACACGTAAACTAAGCCAAAGATAATACAGAGCCATTAACCCTAAAACAACTGCTGCCAAAATATTGTGCAAACCAAAAACAAAAACCGCTGCTACTGCCAAAACTAAAAAAAACCAAAGGCTGTGATAACTCCAGCCTCTGTCAGGTAAAGCAGCACGCCAAGAAACAAGTGGCGATAAAACCCTAGCCTTCTTTTTTCTGCTTATCTTTCTTTTTTTCGCCATCTCCTCCTTTATTTTCCAAACGATGATTAATTAAAGCAATATGCTTTGCCAACTCAGTTAAATCTGACTCTATAGCAGTAATTTTGACATAAAGGCGAAACACAAGATAAAACATAAGAAGAAAAGCAACAAAAAAGGCAATATCCGTGCCCCTTCCTACCCCAACCCAACGGGCAACCTTGTCAGTGTAGTAGGGGTGGCTGACCACAACTACAACTAACAGCCAAATAAGACTCCAAACCACAAAGTTGAAAGTATCAATTCTTTTCTCGCGGTAGCTGGCAGTTAAGCGAAGTAAAATCCAGATAGCAAAGACAAGAACTAAAATTTTAAGTATCATCGCTGAAACTTAATTGCCAAAAGCCGAGCTAAAGTCTTTAAACCATTTTTTAAACTCTGCCCTTTGGAAAGAGAGTAGGAAGTGTAAACAGTAGAAATTGGTACTTCTTTAAGAGAAAGGTTTAGGCGAGCGATCTCTTTGACGATCTCTGAAGATATCTCCATTCGACTGGAATAAAAACGCATTTTTTCTAGAGCTTCACGGCGAAAAGCTCTAAATCCTGATTGCGAATCACTAACCTTTAAACCAAAAAGTAAGTGGGTCAGCCAATTACTCAGTGCATTTGCCAAGCGACGGAAAAGAGGCATCTTGACTCGATCAATCTTTCTGGTACCTAAAACCACCTCTGCCTCTTTCTTAAGAATTGGCTTAACCAGCCGCTCTATCTCCTCTGGTTTGTGTTGCAGATCAGCATCTATTGTCACCGCTACTTCTGCTCCTTCGTTAAGAGCAGCAGCAAATCCTGTCCGCAGGGCCCCACCTAAACCGCGATTAATAACATGAGAATAGAGTTTTACCGGAAAGTGGGTTGCAATCTCAGCCGTCTTATCTGTAGAGGCGTCATTAACCACAATAATATTTTTGTATCCTAGACTAAACAATTTCTGAAGAAGCCTACCTATTGTCTTCTCTTCATTAAAAGCAGGGATAACAATAAAAACTTTTTCTTTACTCATATAAATTTCTTGAATTAAATTTAACAAATAATTATCCGAAAGACAAATAAATTATATAGACAAATATCAGAAA
>JAGGWG010000003.1 GCA_021157605.1 bacterium
ACTTACACTGAACCGACAATATTTTTAGAACTGGCTATAGAAACAATGAAATTGGCTCATAAAGAAAAAATCAAAAACAATTGGGTATCCAACGGCTATTTTTCTCAAGAAACCTTCAAGCTGATTAGAGATTACCTTGATGCAATTAACATTGATTTTAAATTCATTGACGAAAAAAAATATTTAAAATACTGCGGAGCAAAACTTGAACCAATCCTAAAAAATATGAAGCAAATTAAAAAAGCAGGCATTCATCTTGAATTAACCACTTTGGTTATTTCTTCTCTTAATGATAGCCTAAGAGACCTAAGGAAAATGGCCCGTTTTATCAAAAAAGAGTTAGGCGCTGACACCCCTTGGCACCTCTCCCGTTTTTTCCCCGCTTATAAAATGAAAAATGCTGAAATCACCCCTCTTAATAAGCTCAACCGCGCCTATTTAATAGCCAAAAAAGAGGGATTAAAAAATGTATATGTAGGAAATGTTTAAAAAATATAAATTAAGAACACCCCCTGATGAAACTCTTATCTGAAAAGGTTTAAACACTCTTATTTTCCTTTTTTATCTTTATAAATATACTATTTCCTCTCTGGATCTAAAAGCAAAAAAGGCTAAAACACAAACTATTTTTAAACTTTTCTTTATAAAATGTTAAAATTAGAAAGATGAACTGGCAAGATTTAGTTGATTATTTAGTAGCAAATAAAATCCTTAAAACCCCTCATATTATTCGGGCTTTTTTCAAAGTGGAACGGAAAAATTTTATGCCGCAGAATATCCGCTACTTAGCAAACAAAGATGCAGCTCTGCCAATAGGTTATGGCCAGACAATTTCTCAACCTACCACCGTGGCTATAATGCTTGAACTTCTTCAGCCAGAAGAAGGAAATAAAGTTTTGGACATTGGCTCAGGCTCCGGATGGACTACTGCTTTGCTGGCTGAAATAGTCGGCCAGAAAGGCGAGGTATACGCAGTAGAGATCATCCCCCAGCTCCTTAAATTTGGAAAAAACAATGTAAAAAAAGCCGGCTACAAAAATGTTAAATTTTTCCAGAGCAATGGATCTTTAGGGCTGAAAAAATTTGCTCCCTATGAACGCATTCTTTGTAGTGCTGCAGCACCAAAAGTACCCCTAAGCCTAAAAAAACAACTTGCTCCTAAAGGAAATTTGGTCATTCCTGTAGGTTCAATCTCTCAAGCCTTAGTTTTGATTAAGCGCGGAAAAAACTTTTCTTTTACAGAGGAACGCTATCCCGGTTTTATGTTTGTCCGATTAAGAGGAAAGTATGGCTTTAAATAAACTTCCCAAAGTAATAATCGTTGGTGCTATAAATTCAGGCAAATCAACTCTTTTTAATCGTCTTATTGGCGAACAAAAAGCTGTTACCTCTAAAATACCCGGCACCACCAGAGACTGGGTAAGCAAGGAAACAGCTTTTTCTGGCAAACCAGCTCTTTTAATTGACACCGCTGGCTTTTTGGAAGAAGAAACTCCTCTTGAAGAAAAAGTAAAAAAATTCTGGGAAAACATTATTCAAAAAGCTAATCTTTTTATCTTTGTTGCTGACAGCCGCAAGGGATCTACTCCGGAAGATAAAAAAATCCTTTCTTTTTTAAGACGCTTCTCTGTCCCTATAATCTTGGTTATCAATAAAGTTGATAATCCTAAATTAGCTGAGGAAAAACTTAGAGTTTTTAGCGAACTTGGTATTCAAGATATTGTCTGGATTTCTGCTTTGCTCAAAAAGAACCTTCCTTATTTAGAAGAAAAGATTGCTTCCTATCTGCCTAAAAGACAAAAAGACAAAAAACCTGAAACCAAAATTGCGCTTATTGGCAGACCAAATGTAGGCAAATCAACTCTCTTAAATGCCCTTACCCAAACAGAAAGAGCTTTAATTGACAAACAGAGCGGCACTACCAGAGATGAATTGGAAGCCAAATTAAACTCTACCATCACCCTTGTAGACACACCGGGACTAAAAAGAAAAAGTAAAGTTAGACGCCTATTGGAGTTTTTCTCTGCCCGCCGCTCTCTTTATAACATAAAAAAAGCTGATCTTGTAATTTTGGTAATTGATGCCTCTGAAGGCATAGTACACCAAGAAATTAAGATTGCTTCTCTCTGCCAAAAAGCTGGCCGTAGACCAATAATAGTTATTAATAAAAGCGACTTGGTAAGCAAAGACAAACTAAAAGAAGTGATTCAGCAAATCAATGCCCGACTTTACTTTCTTAAACCCTTAAAGATTTTTCCTGTATCAGCTCTTAAGGGAAAAGGGATAACAAAACTGAGAAAAGCCCTTAAGAAAACCGCTTAAGTCATCGCTTATTTCTTCAACCCTCTCGAGAATTATAGAGGGAATATAAATAAAACCCCTTTGCGATACAGGCAAAAGACGCAGCCAAACCCTACCCACAATCGCTTTTTTATTTATAGGCCCAAAAACTCGCGAATCTTCAGAAACCGTTCTGTTATCTCCTAAAACAAAGTACTCGTTTTCGCCAAGTGTAATATCTACTGACCCTTGAGTTAAAACTTTAATATATGGTTCCCTGACTAAAAAGATACCCTCTTCAGAAGAAATATAGATGCGTTGCTTTAAAATCCTTACTCTCTCATGAGGCAAAGCAATAATACGCTTAATATAGACAGCATAAGGATTGTCTGGTGCTTGAAAAACTATCACTTCTCCCCTTTGTAGTTTAAAATGAGGGGTAATTTTTTCTATCCAAAGATAATCCCCATTGGAAAAACTTGGCTCCATACTGTTTCCTCTTACTATAAAAGGTTCAGCTATAAATAAACGAAAAAGGATAAGAAAAGCCAAAAACAGCAAAAAACCTTTGCCTAAAAAAGAAAATATCCTTCTAAGTTCTCGCCACTTTAACATAAGCGTCAATTATAACATAAATAAAAACAGCCATTGCAACCCAAGCCTATTTCCTGCCTGCCTGTTTACTTTCCTCTATTATTTTTGCCAAATGCTCCTCTCTGGTTTTAGCCAAACGCTCCAGTGCTTGATCAAAATCCTCAAGCAAGATATTAGCCTGCTCTGCCCCTAAAAAGTAAGGCAAAATAACAAAATCAGCCCCCTCTTCATAAAGCTTCAAAGCTTCAGAGTAATCACCAGCCACTACATAGATAAAAGCTTGAGGGTTTTTCTGATTTAATTCCTTTATTAAAGAAAGATTAGTCTTGAAATCAGGGATTGTAGAGACAACCAAAGCGGCTTTATCTAAATTAACCTGCTCTCTAATTTCTGGCTCCAAGGCATCTCCGTAAACAGTGCGTACTTTATTTTTATAGCGGCTGATAACATCAGGGTTGTGATCCACTAAAATAACTTTCCTTTTTAGTTTTAACAAGGTCTTTATTAGCCTAGCCCCAATGCGATGACCGCCAAAAACAACAGCGTGATTACTTAAAGTCTTTAGCTCTTTATCTTCAATATGTTTTTTAAACAAACTCAAAGGCAAAACCCTATCCCAAACCTTAACTAACCAAAGCCCCAACCTATCCATATATTCAAAAACATAAGAAGCAAAAAAGGAAGAAGCTAAAAAGTTGTATCCTGCTAAATTAAAAGCCTGACTAGAAAGGGAGTGGGAAACAGTAAGAGAAAACTCTGATGACTGCCCCATTATTAAACCAGACTCCACAGAAAGAGGCCGAGAAAAACGGGAAAGAAAGCCTAAAAGCATATAAATAATCGGCTTAAAAGCTATGGTCAGGCTTAAAAGAATAATAAAAGGTATTAAAAGGTTTTTAAAAGAAGCAACATCCAACTGCAACCCTAATGTCAAAAATAAAAGCATAACAAAAAAGTCTCTTAGCGGTCTCATTCTTGAAGATATCTCATAACGATAAAGTAAAGGCGAAAGGCTTAAACCTCCTAAAAACGCACCAGCTGCCAAAGATAAACCAAAATACTCTGAAACCATTGAAAAAGAAAAAAGCACTCCCAAAGAAAGCAAAAACAAAAGCTCCTCTGAATAAGCCGCAAAAGCAAAAAGGCGGGGGAAAACAAAGTAACCGCCTGTAAAAGCTAAAAGAAACAAACTGCCCAATCCGATCAAATGTTCAGAGATACTCAAGCTTTTATCCTCTACTAAAGCTAAACAGAAAATTGCCAAAAGGTCCTGCAGTAAAAGAATTGCTAAAGAAAGGTATCCCAAAGTGGTATTTAAACGATTCTGTTCAGCCAAAGTTTTGACTACCAAGAGCGTAGAAGAAAAACTCAAAACCACGCCAAAAATAATCTTACCCTGCCCCAAAAAATCAAAGTAAGGGAGGCGGCTAAAAATTAAGACAAAAACAAGGGTGTTAATTGCTCCTACTAAAAAACCCAAAAGGGCAACCTTAAAGTTCTTAAAGATAGCTACCAAATCCAATTCCAATCCAGCCAAAAAAAGCAAAAAAGCAATTCCAATCAAAGAAAAGGATTCTAAAAGAGGCATCTGCTCTGAAGGAATAATCCGCAGCACTGGACCAAGCAAAAATCCAGCTAAAAGATAAACCGGAAGCAAAGGCTGACGCAAAACTCTAAAAATCAAAGCTAAAGCCGCTAAACCAACTACCAAAAGCCCGATTTGAAAAAAGAGTGACATCAGAAAAATTATACCATATTTTCCTGCCGTTTAGAGTAAAACTACTTTTTTGCTTCCAATTTCAACTTTTTGATTTGGTCCCTTAAAAGCGCTGCTCTCTCAAACTCCAGATTTTGCGCTGCCAACTCCATTTTGGCGGTTAATTCTTTAATAAGATGTTTTCTTTCTTCTTCAGGGATTCCCCTGGAGCCAATCTCTTGCAAATCTCTTTCTTCCTCAGTTAAACTTTCGCTCTTGAGCCAAATTTGAATACTTTTTTTAATGCTCTTTGGCACCTTACAATACTTGCGATTATACTCTTTTTGAGCCTTGCGCCTCCGTTGAGTCTCTGCAATCGCTCTTTTCATTGATCCGGTTAAACGATCAGCATAAAGTATTGCTTTTCCTTCCTTGTGTCTAGCTGCCCGCCCCATTGTTTGTATTAAAGCCCACTCACTGCGTAAAAACCCTTCTTTGTCTGCATCTAAAATCGCAACCAAAGAAACCTCAGGCAAATCTAAGCCTTCACGCAAAAGATTAACCCCTATCAAAACATCATATTTTCCCTCACGCAGAGCCTTAAGAATTGGCGGCCGCTTCAAAGTTTCAATCTCTGAGTGCAGATAAGCAACCTTTATGTTTTCCTCACGCAAATAATCGGTCAGCTCCTCTGCTAACCGTTTGGTCAAAACCGTAACCAAAACCCGTTGGTCTTTTTTTACTCTTTTTTTAATCTCTGCTATCAAATCCGAAAGCTGATTTTTTGTTGGTCTTACCTCAACCTTTGGATCTAAGAGGTAAGTGGGCCTGATTATTTGCTCCACTATACAAGAAGAAGGAACTAAATCTTTTAGAGGTGTCTTTTCTATCTTCTCTTCACTTATCTTGCCTGTATGAGATAAAGCTTGCGCCAACTCCCAAGAACCGGGAGTAGCAGAAACATAGATAGCTTGATTAATATGACGACGAAACTCATTAAACTTGAGCGGGCGGTTGTCTAAAGCCGTAGGCAAACGAAACCCATACTTGACTAAGGTTTTTTTTCGAGAACGATCGCCAAAGCACATTCCTCTAATTTGGGGAATAGTCATATGGCTCTCATCAACAATTAGAAGAAAATCCTTGGGAAAATAATCCAAAAGGCAAGCCGGGGGCTCACCAGGTTTGCGCCCATCAAAATAAAGAGAGTAGTTTTCAATGCCAGAACAATAACCCGTTTCTCTAATCATTTCTATATCTTGTAAGGTGCGTTCCTTGATTCTCTGCGCTTCAAGCAGTTTGCCTTCCTGTTTAAACTTTTTAAACTGAATCCACATATCCTTTTCAATCTCATCCAAAATGTGATTGAGGCGGGCAGAAGAAGCAATAAAGTGTGTGGCAGGATAAATGACTACCCTCTGCAAATCTTCCTCTTTTAATTTGGTAAAAGGATTAATAGCCGAAATAGATTCAACTTCATCGTCAAAAAACTCTATCCGAAAAGCCCTATCCCCATAAGGGGGCAAAATCTCAATAACTTCACCGTGGAGAGAAAAAGAGGCTCTTTGCAGCTCAAAATCATTGCGCTTATACTGTAAATTAACTAATTGACGCTTGAGAATCTCTGGGCTATATATCTTGCCTTTTTCTATCTCTAAATGAAGGCGGTGGTACTCCCTAGGATTACCTAAGCCGTAAATACAAGACACAGAGGCAACAATAACAACATCTTTGCGAGTCATTAAGCTGTAAGTAGCTTCATTGCGTAAGCGGCTAATCTCCTCATTGATTTGGGCATCTTTGTCAATATAAGTATCTGTATGCGGCATATAGGCTTCGGGCTGATAGTAATCGTAGTACGAAACAAAATATTTAACCGCATTTTTTGGAAAAAAGCTTTTGAACTCAGAATAAAGCTGTGCTGCCAAAATTTTATTATGCGAGATTACTAAAGTAGGCTTTTGCCACTCTTCTATCACTTTAGCTAAAGTAAAAGTCTTGCCTGATCCAGTCACCCCCAAAAGAACCTGATCTCTAACTCCCTTTCTTAAGTTTTTTAAAATCTTCTCAATTGCTTGGGGCTGGTCTCCAGCAGGCTTAAAAGAGGATATGAGCTTAAAATTCATCTTAACTTGCTAATCTATCTATCTTTCGCTGCTCTTTGAGTGTGTCTTTTCCGCCACTCTTTGATTTTTCGGTGGTTGCCAGAAAGAAGAACTTTGGGCACTTTTTTATTTTCAAAAACCTCTGGCCGAGTATAGTGAGGATACTCTAATAAAGGTTTCCCTTTTTTATCACAAAGCATAAAAGATTCCTCTTGGGGAGCCTCCTTCTTCTCCAAAACCCCAGGCAAAAGTCTAACAACAGCGTCAACTACAACTAAAGCTGCACTCTCCCCCCCACTCAAAACATAATCTCCTATAGAGATCTCCTCATCAACATATTCTCTAATCCGTTCATCAAATCCCTCATAATGACCACAAATTAAGGTAATACTTGCTTTTTTAGCCAGAGAAATAACCTTTTTTTGATTTAATTTCTTCCCTTTAGGGGTCAAAAGAATAAATTTGGTTTGGGGATCATCTTTTTTTATTTGGCGCAAAGCTTTAACTAAGACATCTACCCGCAATACCATACCAGCTCCTCCGCCATAAGGCCTGTCATCTACCTGCCTTCTTGGCCCTAAACCAAAATCTCTCAGATTATAAAGATTAAACTTTACGGCTCTAACTTTTTGCGCCTTAAAAATCATACTTTGCTGCAGGGGAGAAGAGAAAAACTCTGGGAAAAGGGTCAAGATATTTATACGCATAATAAAAATTTAAACAGAAATAAGAGGCGAATTTTTCGCCTTTTTCAGCCACCCTCTTCTGCAAAAACGGCTAAGTCTGAGGGGTTTCCTCTTTCTTCTCCGGCTCTTCCAGCTTCAAATTAATACGAGCTTTGTTTTTTAGGCCAATTACCCGTAAAACTGTGCGCACAGCATTAATAGTCTGCCCTTTCTTACCAATAACCTTGCCCAGATCTTCAGGGTTAACTTTCAAAGTGATTAAAACACCCATCTCATCAACCCTTCTGTCTGTTTTAACATCTTCAGGATGGTCAACAATAGCTTTGGCCACATACTCAACAAACTCTTGGTCTTTCTCCATAACTACTCCTTATTCCTTTAGTTTCTTGGGATACTGAGTGGGGCGGCCTCCTCCTGCTTAACGCAGGAGAAACACCACTCAAAAACAGCTAAAAAATACCATAGAGGCAATTTTGATTCAAGAGAAAAAGATAAACAAAGTAACTGAGCCTAGCTTAAACTTTTTATTTTGACAAAATTTTCTTTATCCACCTTCAATTGTTGCCTTTATTCTTCTTACCCCTGCACCACTTGATTCCTCTTTAATAATTCTAAAACAACCCAGCTCAGAGGTTGTTTTAGCATGAGGGCCGCGACAAACCTCTTTAGAAAAATCCCCTATAGAAAAAACTGAAACCTTTTCCCCATAACGACCTTGAAAAAAGGCTAAAGCTCCGCTTTTCTTAGCCTCATCAGGAGTCATCACCTCTTTTTTGACTGGCAAATTTTCTTTAATTTTTTGATTCACTAAATTCTCTACTTTTCTCAATTCTTCCTCGGTTAATTTTCTCGGAAAAGTAATGTCAAAACGCAGTCTCTCCGGATTAATATCCTGACCTGCTTGCCTAACCTCTTTGCCTAAAACCTCGCGCAAAGCCTGATGAAGCAAGTGAGCGGCGGTGTGCAGGCAAGCAACCCGTTTTTTCTCTTGAGCTGACAAAACCTCTCTGGTCAAAACCGCCTTTCTGGCCTTATCTCTCTGTTTTCTTAAAAGGGACTCAAACTCCTTCCAGTTGATTTTAATTTTATGCTCTAAAGCAAAGTTCTCAATGAATTCCCGGGGCAAACCAAAGGTGTCATACAAGAAAAAAGCATCTTGGGCATTAAGTGTTTTCTTGCGTTTGAAAATCTTTTCCAGCTGCTTTTGAGCCTGCCTGAGAGAACGATTAAATCTCTCCAACTCGGCCTTGAGAGCTGCCAAGATAGTTTCTCTTCGGTTGTCTAGTTCTGGATAAACAGGGGAAAACTCACTAATAACAAGATTGGCTAAATTTAGAAGCAAATCTTGAGGAGCCTGGAGGATTGAAGCCGCCACTTGGCTTCTCCTGATCAAACGTCTTAAAACATAACCCCTGTCTAAGTTGGAGGGCATTATTCCTTCAGAAAGGATAAAGACAACTGCGCGAATATGATCAGCCAAAATTCGTTGGTAACGAAGATTTTGGGACTGAACCTTGTTTTGAATTTCTTTAATCAAGGGGGCAAACAAGGAAGTGGTAAAAACATCTTCCTTTCTTTCCAGCACAGCCACTATTCTTTCCAGTCCCATACCTGTATCTACCCCAAAAGATTTAAGCGGCTTAAACTCCCCCTTTTTGTTTTTAAAATATTGGTTAAAAACCAAATTCCAGACCTCAACTCCGTCAACCAAGAACTCAACCGTTGGGCCACAAGGACCCTCTTCTCCGGTGGGACCCCAAAAATTGTCTTCTCGACCCTGAAGCTTAATTCTGTAGCCCAATTTTTCCAAAATAGCGATACTATCTTTATCTTGAGGCGTTTTTTCGTCTCCCTTAAAAGCAGTAACTTCTATTCTTTGAGGATCAATTCTGAGTTCTTTTTCCAAAAACTCTTTTGCCCACAAAATAGCCTCTTTTTTAAAATAATCACCAAAAGAGAAATTGCCCAGCATCTCAAAAAAAGTAAGATGAGTTTTGTCACCCACTTCCTCAATATCGCTTGTGCGTACACATTTCTGAACCGTAACTACCCGTTTTGCTTCTGGCTGTCTTACCCCCAAAAACCAATCTTTAAACTGCTGCATTCCGGCTGTGGTGAAAAGAACTGAGGGATCATTCTCAGGAATTAAGGAGGAAGAGGGATAAATCTTGTGCCCTTTTTCTTTAAAAAAAGAGAGAAATTTGTCCCGAAGATTTTGGGCAGAAGGAGTTTTCATACTTTTATATCTTTATTCCTAACCAGTTTTTAATCATCAAAACTATAGGCGGTAAACTTATCTTTGACAAGACTTTTTTTTCTCCTTTCTTTTTATCAACCCACCACTGACCATAAAGGTCATCATATATCTTCTTTATTTCCTGCACTTTTTGAAAATAGCTGTAAGTTTCGGGGTTTAATCCTCGAGTAGTTTTGTAAGCAGAGACATAATCAGCCAATCTATAGCCGCCGTTATAAGCAATAAGGGCTAAAGCCGGATCGTTGTATTTTTTCACATAAAAAGCTAAATACCAAGTACCATACTTGATATTAGTTTCAGGATCAAAAAGCTTATCAGCAGAAAAACTTTCCTCTTCACCCAAACGACGAGCAATTGAACGGGCGGTATTGGGTAAAAGCTGCATCAACCCTCTTGCCCCAGCAATGGAAACCGCATCTTTTCCAAATCTGCTCTCTGTCCAAATAGTAGCCGCCACCAAATTGGGATCAATATCGTTTTCCAAAGCATACTTTTTAATAAAATCTTTGTACGCTAAAGGATAAACTGAGTCAGCCAAAATTTTAGGCAATAACAAAAAAATTGCCCCAGCGATAATAATTAAAATCACTATCACCCACAAAATAATCCTTCTTGCTCCTACTTTAAGCATTAAGGAATAATTAACTTCTGTCCTACCCGCAAAGAAGTGGCATCAGCGATATTATTGGTTTCAGCTAACTCTTTCCAATCCACCCCAAACTTTTGGGCAATACCATAAAGAGTGTCTCCGGGCTCCACAGTATAGGTTTTTTGCGAAGCTGAAGTTTGTGACAAAGACTCTTGGGAAGTTGAAGTCGGCGCCTGAGTAACAGGTGACTCTTGGGAGGTAGAAGAAAAATCTTCCTTAAATATAGGTTGTTCAAAAGACTCGGTCGCAGAAGAGCTTTTGCTTTTTGCTCGAAAAACAAAACCCAAAAGCAAACAAACAACAACTACAAATAAACTCAGGGTAGCTCCGCCCAACAACTTAGCCAACTTTTCTTCCTCCATTACCCTTTGAATATAACAAACAAGAAAGAAAGAGGCAAACAACCATTTGTTTTAATAAACAGCAACTGAAGCAATTTTGTCATCAACACGCAAACGCATTAACCTCACCCCTTGAGTAACCCGGGACAAAGGTCTTAAAGATTTAAGCGGGGTCTTTATCATCTGCCCTTGTTTAGAGATTAAAATCAACTCTTTGTGATGAGTGCGTTTAATCAGGCGGGCTACCACTAATTTTCCTGTTCTGCGGCTTACTTTAGCTGCTCTCAATCCTTTACCACCTCTTCTCTGGATTTTGAAATAGTTCAGAGCAGATATTTTGCCATAACCCAACTCGCTAATAGTAAGCAGATAAAAATCTTCACCGCCTCTCTGCTTTAAAACCAAAAGACTATCTGCTTCTTCTTGATTTAAACCTGTCTCTTTTACAGCTTGAGCTACCTCTTCGTCCTCTTTATAAGCCTTGGCAATAACATCCATACCCACTAAATAATCATCTTCTCCTAATTCAATCCCCTTAACTCCACCGGCGCTCCTGCCCATTGGCCTGACCTCACTCTCTTTAAACCTGACTGACTGACCCAAAGCACTGACTAAAATTATCTCATCTCTGCCAGAAGTAGGCTGAGCCCAAAGAAGCTCATCTTCTTTACGGAGGCGAACAATAATAATACCTGATTTGCGAATTTTGGCTAGGTCACTAATTTTTACCTTTTTTACCACTCCTGCCTTAGTGGCCATAAACAGATATTCAAAATGGGAATCCAAAGCTAAATTAACTACCGCAGTTACCTTCTCTTGAGGTTTTAATTCAATAAAATTAACCAAAGGAGACCCTTTAGACTGCCGTGTACCTTCGGGCAGATCATAGACTAAAGCCTCTAAAACTCTCCCTTGATTAGTAAAAAACAAGAGCCTGTCATGTGTCATAGCAGCAAAAATCCGCGCTACCTCGTCTTCCTCCTTGGTAGCCATACCTAAAACCCCTTTGCCCCCTCGAGCTTGAGAACGATAAGTATTAATAGGCATTCGCTTGATATAGTTATCTGAAGTCAGAACCACTAAATTCAATTCATTAGCCACCAAATCCTCAAGAGACATCTCCCCTATTTTTTGCTTATATATCTTAGTACGCCGCTCATCAGCATACTTCTTTCTCAGCTCCTTGAGCTCCTTCTTGACTACTTTCAGAATCTCTTTGGCTGAAGACAAAAGTTTTTTTAGTTCTTTTATTAATTTTTTAATCTCCTTATATTCCTTTAAAACCTGTTTTCTCTCCAAGGCAGAAAGCTGGTGCAGGCGCATCTCTAAGATAGCCTCTGTTTGTTTGTCAGAGAGTTTAAATCTTTTGCGTAAGCGCTTATGAGCTTGTAGACGGTTAGCTGACTCTCTGATAGTTTTAATAACTTCGTCAAGGTGATCTAAAGCTGTTAACAACCCTTCTAAGATGTGTTTCCGCGCCTCAGCTTTTTTGAGTTCAAAACGAGTTCTGCGGGTAACGATCTCCTGGCGGTGATCAATATAAGCCTGCAAAAGGGTTTTTAAATTAAAAACCCGAGGCTGAATCCCTTTGTCTAAAGCCAGCATATTAACGTAGAGGATTTCCTGTAAAGGAGTAAATTTATAAAGCTGGTTTAGGACCTTTTTAGGATGGGCCTCTCTTTTTAACTCAATCACTATACGGATACCCTCTTTACCTGATTCATCTCTTAAATCAGCAATGCCTTTAACCTTTTTGTCTTTTACCAAAGCAGCAATCTTCTGCAAAAGAACAGCTTTATTAACCTGATAAGGAATCTCAGAAATAATAATACGAAATCTTCCCCGCGATCCTTCTTCTATCTCAGCTTTTGCCCTCATTATTACTTTGCCTTTGCCAGAAGAGTATAGAGCCTTTAACTCTTCCCAATCATAAACCAAACCTCCGGTAGGAAAATCAGGCCCTTTAACAAATTGAAGCAAATCTTCAACAGAAGCCTCCGGATTATCTATCAAATGGATTATAGCCTCTATTACTTCACCTAAATTATGGGGCGGAATACTGGTAGCCATACCAACAGCAATCCCTAAAGTGCCGTTAATAATTAAGTTAGGAAGCTTGGCAGGCAAAACTTTGGGCTCTTGCCTTGTGCCGTCATAATTGGGCATAAAATCAACGGTCTCTTTCTCAATGTCTAAAAGCATCTCTTCAGCTACAGGAGCAAGCTTGGATTCGGTATAACGCATCGCCGCCGCAGAGTCCCCATCAATTGAACCAAAGTTGCCTTGACCTGAGATAAGAGGATAACGCAGAGAAAAATCTTGCGCCATTCTCACCAAAGCATCATAAACAGCCACATCTCCATGAGGATGGTAGCGCCCTAAAACAGAACCTACAACAGTAGCTGATTTTCTGAATTTAGCTGAAGAGAGAAGTCCCATCTCCTTCATAGTGTAAAGAATGCGCCGATGCACTGGTTTTAAGCCATCCCTAACATCAGGCAAAGCGCGAGAAACTATCACTGACATTGCGTAATCCAAATAAGAGTTCTCCATCTCTTCAGAAATCTCTCTTGGCTTTATCTCTTGGGCAAATTTCTTTTTTTCTTCTGCCATATTTAAATATCTAAGTTTTTAACTTGGCTGGCTCTATTTTGAATAAACTTCTTTCTTCCTTCTACTTCGCCCCCCATTAAAGTAGTAAAAATCTTGTCAGCTTGTTCAGCATCATCAATTGAAACCTTAAGCAATAATCTCTTCTCTGGATCCATAGTAGTCTCCCAAAGCTGTTGGGGATTCATCTCGCCCAAACCTTTATAGCGCTGAATATCATAGCCACTCTTTAGTTTGGCAACAATTTTCTCTTTCTGTTCTTCAGTATAGGCATAATAGCTCTTTTTCTGCTTCTCAATTTTGTAAAGCGGTGGCTGGGCTATATAGAGATAACCCTGTTCTATAATCTCTGGGAAAAAGCGATAAAAGAAAGTCAAAAGCAAAGTACGAATATGGGAACCATCAACATCAGCATCAGTCATAATAATAACCCGATGGTATCTGATTTTTTTCACATCTTTTTCTTCACCTACGCCCATCCCCAAAGCCACAATCAAGGTTCTGATTTCTTCATTCTTTAAAATTCTATCAAAACGCGCCTTTTCTACATTTAAAATTTTGCCTCTTAGAGGCAGGATAGCTTGAAAATAGCTGTCACGAGCCTGTTTGGCATTCCCTCCAGCCGAATCACCCTCAACAATAAAAAGCTCTGACTCCTCAGCTTTGCGGGAAGCACAATCTGCTAATTTCCCTGGTAAAGTCAACCCGTCTAAAAGCCCTTTTCTCAATACCGTTTCTTTAGCGGCTTTAGCAGCTAAACGAGCTTTGGCAGCTAAAAACACCTTCTCCAAAATCAATTTAGCCACTTTAGGGTTTTCTTCTAAAAAGCTGGTTAGTTTTTGGGAAACCACTGACTCTACCGCTGTTCTAGCTTCAGGATTGCCTAATTTAGCCTTAGTTTGTCCTTCGAATTGAGGCTCAGGCAATCTCACGCTTACAACTGCTACCAAACCTCCGCGCACATCTTCACCAGTAAGACTGACTTTCTCCTTACCATTGCCATTTTCCTTTACTTTTTTAGCATAATCAGAAATAACTCGGGTCAGAGCAGAGCGAAAACCAGTAAGATGCATACCTCCTTCTTGGGTATGGATATTGTTAGCAAAACCATAGAGATGCTCATTAAAATCAGAGATATAACTTAAACCCACATCAACTTGGAGACTATTAATCTCATCAGAAAAACAAACCACAGGCACAAGAGGTTTTTTACCAGCCACTAAGTATTCAAGATAAGCCTTGATACCTGACTCAAAATAAAAAGTGTAAGGTTCGCCTTTGAAAAGCTTTTCCATCCCTTTGCTTTTCTCTTTCTTGCGCTTATCAACAAAAACAATCTTAACACCTTTAGTAAGAAAAGCCTGCTGGCGCAAATGGTCAATAATAGTCTGCGACTTAAATTCCAAAGTCTCAAAAATCTCTGGATCAGGATTAAATCTGATAGCTGTACCTGAAGTAAAGGGAACAACTGGCAAACCTTTGTTTTTTAATTCTTTGGCAGATATTTCTCTGACTTTTGTTTTGGCTTTACCCCGACTGTACTCTTGATAATAAAACTTGCCACCGCGTTTAACTACTGCCACCAAATAAGTAGAGAGCGCATTGACCACACTTACTCCTACACCGTGCAAACCACCAGAGACTTTGTAAGCTTGTTTATCAAACTTACCGCCAGCATGGAGAGTGGTCATCACTGTTTCTAAAGCTGATTTTTTGGTTTGAGGATGGATATCAATAGGAATACCACGACCATTATCAACAACTGTTACAGAACCGTCCTCCTCTAAAGATACTCTGACCTCTGAAGCAAAACCAGCTAACACTTCATCTAAACCATTGTCTACCACCTCCCAAATAAGATGGTGCAAACCGCTTTCTCCAGTAGAACCAATATACATACCCGGCCGTTTTCTTACCGGCTCTAATCCCTGCAAAACCTGGATAGCAGAAGCATCGTATTTTTTGGTTTCTTTTTCTTTAGACATAAAAATTACACAAGATAAAAACTTTAAAAACTAAATTAAACTTTAAAATTTTAGAGTTCTCTTCTATTTTAACAGACACAAAAAATAATGCAATGTTAAAAAGAGCCCTAACTACTTATCCTGTTTCTCTTTTTTATCCTCTTGACCTGCTTCTTTTTTCTCCTCTTTTTCTTCCCCTTTTTCTGCCTGAGAACTACTTGAAGAAACTTCTTTTGCTTCTTTTTTCTCTTTATCTTCCTTCTTTTTAGGCTTTACACTTTTCTTAATAGGCTTACCTTTAATAATCTTGTTTTTAACAAAAAGATTATAAACAGTATCAGAAATTTGTGCTCCTTGAGACAACCAATACTCAACCCTTTCTTTTTCAGCGGAAAATAGGTTTTGCACCGGATTATAAAACCCAAGTTTTTCTATATATTTACCTTTAACCGGAGCTGAATGTTCAGCCACAACAATATAAAAATGAGGTTCATGTTTTTTCCCTACGCGACGCAACCTTATCTTTAACATAACGCGCTCAAGGATAAATGATTTTATCTTTCAGGTCAAGAGGAAAAGAATAACCTTTCAAAAACTCAATAAATTTTATCTCCTTTTTGCCCTCAGGAATCACCTTTTTAATTAAAAGACGCCCGTTTTTGTACTCTAAATCTGTAATTTTTATTTTCTTATCTCCTGCTTGAAAATATATACCCGGCCAAGAGGCAAAAGCTCTAAATTTATTCCAAATCTCTGCTGGAGAATCAGAAGAAAAATCTACGTCCCCATCTTCTTTAGTGATAAAACGAGTATAGGTTGGTTTCCCTTTTTGAGCTTTAGGTCTGATTTTACCTTTAATATATCTGTCTAAATTTTTATTTACCAATTCAGCACCCCAAAAAGCCAACTTTCTCTCAAGGCTAAGATAGTTGTCTTTAATTAAGATTTTTATTTTTTTGCGAGCTACTATGTCTCCTTCATCCATACCTTCAGTTAACTGGAAAAGATCCACTCCTGTCTCCTTCTCACCCTCCCAAAGAGCAAACTGAATTGGAGCCGCCCCGCGATACTTGGGAAGCAAAGAAGGATGAAGCCCCAAAGCCCGCAAACTTGTTTTTGGAGCTATAAGAACTTTTTTGGGCAAAATAAAAGAAAAACCAGCCACCAAAATCAAATCATAATCTGGCTGAAGCAGAATTTTTTCCAGCTCCTTTTTCTTTTTTACAGCCTTTATTTTTAAACCAAGCTTTTGTGCTTCTATTTTGGCTGGATTTGGTTTTAACTTTAACCCCCTGCCTTGAGGCTTATCCCTTTTTGTAACCAAAACGACTTTCCACCCAGAAAGATTCAGTTTTTTAAGCACTAAAGCGCCAAAACGACAAGAAGAAAGAAAATAAAGTACTTTCATAATAAATCAAATACTTATACCTTCACCTTTATTTGCTTTTTCTTTAACCACCTTTATAGTTTTAGGATTAGCCCTATCAGTAAAGAGCACCCCCTTTAAGTGGTCTATTTCGTGCTGAAGTACGCGGGCCAACAAACCTTCTGCTTTAATAATTGTTTTTCTGTCCTGTTCATCTAAAGCCTTAACTTTTACTGCAAGCGGCCTCTCTACCTCAGCCACAATCTCAGGATCCATAAAAGAAAGACACCCCTCCTGCATAACCACCTTTTGGGAGGAATAAGAAACAATTTCAGGATTAAAAAGAGCTAACCACTCTATTCCTATTTCCTTTTGCCACTTTTTATTATCTGTACCAATAACAACTATTTGTTGGCTAACTCCAACTTGTGGAGCAGCCAAACCAATACCATTGCTTCCAAGAAGTAATTTTTTCATTCTTTGCGCAAGATTTTTTTCTTTCTTGCCTATTTGTAAAACGGGTTTAGCCTTTTGCCTTAAAACCGGATCTCCTACTTGAACTATCCCCTTAATTTTTTTAGCCATAATTCAAAAAAGATAACACAAATAAAGCAAAAAGCAAACCTAAAAACTCCGCTAGAGCTTACCTCCTAAACTTCTTAATCATCCACCCAAAGTATTTATTCAGGACTTTAAGGATAAGGTCATAGACTGATTCTTTGGGTTTGGCAGTAATAAAGACTAGGCTGTCAGAAAGGGATCTGTTGTTAGCTTTGTCTTTGGAGATAACTCGCAGATGGTAGATAGATTCTGGATTGAGGTTAGGGATAATGACTGTGTGGTATTCACTGAGAT
>JAGGWG010000004.1 GCA_021157605.1 bacterium
GGCGGTGCGCCGCCTCCCCCGCCGCCAGTACCTTAAAACATCTCGACCCCCGCTTATTAAAGCGGGGGTTTTTATTTATTAGTTTTATTAGAACATTTTAAAACCTAACTCATTCTGATGTTCTTAAGAATGTTGGAATAAAAATAAAAAACATAAACAAATACGCAATTTAAAATAAAGAAAAACGTTCTGACGTTCTTAAGAACATTAGAACGAAATAACTAGGTGGAGAAGAAAAATACAAAAAAATTTGACAATATAACAATTTTTAGGTAGAATCTGTCCAATATGAAAAAACTATCTTTGAACCTGTTTTCTAAAAAAGGAACAAGTATTCTTTTAAAGAAAATTGCACTCTTTTTACCTCTTATATTAACAGGAACAGTCTTAGCTAACTTTATTTTTATTAGGCCAGCACAATCTACTGGACCTCAGTTTAACTATATGCCTAATGACCCCAAAACCTTGCGGGTAGCCAACTCCAGCCAGCGAACTAATTGGCAAGCCCAAGTCCAAGCTAAAGAAGGAGAAACTATTTCTTTTCTCTTTTACTACCACAATGGGGTAGAGGGAACTGTGGCTAAAAACACTCGCTTGAGAGTTGATATCCCTAAAAACGCACAAACATCTTTTAAAATAAATGGTTATCTCTGGGCAGATAACACAGCGCAAATAGTTAGTGATAGTGTAATAGTAAAAACAGACAAAAAAGTAATTCTCAGCTATATTCCCGGATCTACTAAATGGTATCCAAACGGAACGCAGACAGCCAAAAATCTTCCTGATGGTATTGTTTCTGCAAAAGGAATTAATATAGGAAATATAAAAGGATGTTGGCCTTATGCTGGTTATGTAATTTTTCAAGTTCGCTTAAATACTCCTCCTAAACCTAAATTAGCGCTCACTAAAAAAGTAGCTAATTCATCTCGCGATCGAGGAACTTATAATTGGCAAAAAGAAGTTTCTGCTAAAAAAGGAGAAGAGGTTGCATTTAGCCTTTTTGTTTACAACCCCGGTAATACTCTATTAAAAAAGGTTCTTGTTAAGGATTCTTTACCGCAAGGATTAACCTATATCCCCAATTCTACCAAATTACTTGACGACAAAAAGCAAACCCTTCTAGCTGACGGAATTACCTCTCAAGGCATTACTTTAAAAACACTACCAGCTGGTATTGAAAACGGGGTTTATATTACTTTTAAAACAAAAGTTAACACTAATACTCAGGGGTCTTTAACCAACAGAGCTGTGGCTACAGCCCAAAATTTAAGAGCTGAAGACGAAGCTTATATTAATATTCTTTTACCCCAAATAATAAAAGCAGAACTTTCTAAAACCGTGCGCAATATCTCTCGCAAAGAGATTAACTTTAATAAATCTACTGTTGCCTCCCCAGGAGAAGAAGTAGAATTTCGCCTTATTGTTAAAAACACAGGCAACCAAAATCTCACTAATGTTTTACTAAAAGATAACTTGCCTAAAGAATTAACTGCCCTTTCTAATCTATCTTGGCATTGGGACAACATTACCAGCGGCAAAAGAAAAGTGGTCTATATAAAAGCTAAGGTAAAAAATCTGCCTGTTGGCAAATATTACCTAGTTAATGAAGCCTTACTTTCTGCTGCCAGAATAAGAGACATTAAAGACCAAGCTGAAGTTAAGGTAAATATCACCCCTCCAACACCAGTAGTAGCGAACTACACTTTAGACAAAAAAGTTAAAAATATCTCTAAAGGAGACGGGCTTTGGCTGGAAAATAATACTTCTTACGCTGGCGATACCTTTGAATATAAAATTTACTTTAAAAACACCGGCTCCAAAACAGAAACCATAACTCTTACTGATGATCTTCCTCTTGTAGTCGGCTATATCAACAACTCCGGAAAACTGCTAATTAACGGAAAAGAAAAAACATTCAGCACTGACCTATTCAGCAATAAAGGCCTAAAATTCACTCTTTCTCCCGGACAAGAAGGGATAGTGTACTTTAGAGTTAAAGTAGCAGAAAACCTCTCTGTTGGATCTAAGTTTGTTAATTGCGCTTATCTCAAAAGTCCTTCAATGTTGCTCAAAGATTGTGTGACAACAACTATTAAACCCAAACCTCAAGTTAGAGCAGAAATGCAAGAACTGCCTCCTACTGGCAATGCTTTGAGCATTCCTTTTTCCCTCTTTTTTGCTCTCTTTAATTACGCCTGGTATCGCCGGTTTAAAAGCCAGCTCAGCTAATCTGCTATAATCAAAACAATGAAAAAAGAAGAATTAGGCAAAATTTTGCGTATAGAAGAAAAACGCCAAGAGATTTTAGCTTTGGAAAAAGAGATGCAAGACCCTAATTTTTGGCAAAACAAAAGCGCCCAAGAAAAAGCAGAAAGATACTCCCAGCTTAAAAACATTGTTGACAAATTTGACTTTGCCACAACAAAAGAGCTTAAAGAACTGGAAAAAGAAGCTTTATTTAGCGGTCCTTATGATGCCTATCCTGCTATTATCTCCCTCTCTGCTGGCACAGGAGGGGTAGACGCCTGTGATTGCGCCCAGATGCTGGAAAGAATGTACCTTAAGTTTGCAGAAAAAATGGGGTTTAGGACCACACTTCTTTACCGCCTTACCAATGAAGAAGCAGGTATAAAACAGGCAGTTTACCAAATTAAAGGCAAAAATGCTTTTGGCTGGTTGCAATCAGAACACGGAGTTCATCGTATTGTCCGCATCAGCCCTTTTAATGCCCAAGGATTAAGGCAAACCTCTTTTGTTTTGGTGGAAGTAATCCCAGAAATCCCAGAACCAAAAATAGATATAGACAACAAAGACCTAAAGATTGAAACATTCCGCGCTTCTGGACACGGGGGGCAACATGTTAATACCACTGACTCAGCAGTACGCATTACTCATTTACCTACTGGTATTACTGTTAGTTGCCAAAATGAACGCTCCCAAATACAGAATAGAGAAGAAGCCTTAAAAATACTCAAATCCCGGCTTCTGCTTCTTAAAGAGGAAGAACACAAACAAAAACTCCAACAAATAAAAGGAAAAACCCAAGCTTCTTGGGGGAGACAAATCCGCTCCTATGTGTTTGACCCCTATCAATTAGTTAAAGACCACCGTACTAATTTGGAAACAAGACAAATAGAAAAAATTTTAAACGGAGATCTGGAAAAATTTGCACTCAGCTTTTTAAAATGGAAAAATAAAACCGTAAAATAACTTTAATAGTATGTTTCAACAATTTAAAGATTTAATGAAACTGCAGTCCCAAGCCAAAAGAATGCAAAAAGAACTTAAAAAAACAGTAGTGGAAGCAGAAGGAGAAGGGGGGAAAATCAAAGTGGAAATGAATGGAGAGCAAAAAGTGGTCAATTTAGAGATAGCAGCAGAACTGCTAAAACCAGAAAACAAAAGACGTCTTGAAAAAGCTCTGCTTAAAACCTTGGCTGAAGCCTCAAAAGCGATTCAAAAAATTATTGCCCAAAAAGGGAAATCAATGATGGGAGATCTGCCTAACTTTTTGAAATAATGACCAGTCAAGAAACAATACTTATTTTAGGTTTAGGCAACCCCGGCGAAAAATTTATTCAGACCCGGCATAATTTTGGTTTTTTTGCCTTAGACAGCTTGCTAAAGGCTCTGGAAGAAACAGGCAATCAAAAATTAGGTTTTAAAACCGAGAAAAAATTCAAAAGTGAAATTTGCCGACTAAATTATCCGGAAAACCAAAAAATTATTCTGGCCAAACCCCTTACTTTTGTAAACCTTTCCGGAGAAGCCGCAATAGCTCTAAAAAAATTTTTCAAACCCCATAAAATTATAGTTGTTTACGACGACTTCAATTTGCCTTTAAAAACAATCAGACTGAAGTTCGCCGGCCAGAGTGGGGGACACAAGGGGGTAAAAAACATTATTGAAAAAATAGGTAGTGACTTCTGGCGCCTAAAACTTGGGATTGGCCCCCAGCCTTTTAAAATGCGGGCAGAAAAATTTGTCCTGCAAAAAATAGATCCCAAAGAAAAGAAAACATTTGAGCAAATCGCCCAAAAAGCCGCCTCACTGCTTTTAAAAATTTTAAAAGACGAAGAGAAACTTGCCCCTACAACTATTAAGGATAACAAAGAGTAAAGATTCACTTTATCCTTCCATAATCATCTTCTTTCCTCTCAATATCATCTTCCTCAAGATATTCACCCTGCTGGATTTCTACTATTTTTAAAGTTTTTGACCCTGGGTTTTTGAGCCGGTGCCATTCTTTTTGCGCGATTTTAATTACCTCCCCTTCCTTTAAGAGCTTTTTTTGTTTTCCCTTGTACACTAAAGCTTGGCCTTGAACCACAACCCACACCTCTTTGCGATGAAAATGACGTTGCAGACTAAGACGATGCCCGGGCTTTACCTCTAAATACTTAACCTTAAACCCAACTCTTTCGTCTAATACCTCCCACTTGCCCCAAGGTCGAAAATCAAAAGAGCCCTCTGGAAGAGAAAAAATATTCTTATTCTTAATAAAAGAAAACGCCTCAATAATACCCCAAGGGGCAGATTTAGAACTAATAAACCCCCCTAAATTCTTAACTCTTTTTTTAACTTTACTAGCAGCATCTTTAAAGGTAACAGGAAAACCAGCTTCAAACATATCAAGATCATTCTCTCCGTCTCCACAAATAATTGCTTCACCAGCACCAATCTTTTCAAAAAACCGCTCCACAGCTCTTTTCTTATTAACTCCAATTATCAAAACATCAAAACCACCATCATGATGAAGGATAAATTTTACTTTTTCTTCCTTATCTTTTAGAGTTCTCAGCTCAGCAAAAAGAGAAGGGGAACGGCGGAAATAAAAAGTGACCACTGTCTCTTTAGGTTCTTCAAAAATAATCCAGCGGCTATATCGGCTTTCTATCTGGGAACGATAATACCTAACTGCTTCTCTCTCTTTTTTAGAAAGCAAATACTCTTTTTTTAGTTTTTGCCAGTTGTATAAAACTCCACCATTTTCAGCAATTACCCATGGAAAAGCATTTAAACCTAACCCCCGGGCTAAACCAGCAAGATATTCACCATTTTTGCCTGAACATAAAATCTGCTTCACACCTTTAGTATTTAAAGAAAGAAGAAAGGTTTTAAATCTGGAGGGCGGGGTGGCAAAAGGAGGCGCCAAAGTGCCATCAACATCGTAAAAAATCAGGGGTGAGGCAGCTATTTTTGCTTTTTGAGACATATATTATGAAATTTTATGAAAAAAAGTTTTAAAAAGCAAAAATGGGTGTGGATAAGACAAAACATTAAGAAAACATTTGACTTAAAACCAATCTTCTGTTATCTTATTTTGCGTCTTACAGCTATGCGAAAAAGATCTAAAGCCTACCAAAAAGCAGCCAAAAATTTCAAAAACAAGATCTACGCTTTAGAAGAAGCGGTAGAAATTTTGCTTAAAAACAAAACCGCCAAATTTGATGAAACTTTAGAACTGCACTTAAATCTGAATTTAAAAAAAGGTAAAGACAAAGTTCCTTTTCGTCTTCTCATAACTCCCCCTTATCCTGTAGGCAGACCACCAAAGATCGCTGCTTTAGTGGATAAGCTAAAAATAAAAGATAAAAACATAATTTCAGACCATACAGAGATAATTAAGCAAATTAAAAACCAAAAAATTAATTTTGATGTTTTAATTGCCAACAAAGATTATATTGCTAAAATTACGCCTTATGCTAAATTTTTAGGTCCAAAAGGATTAATGCCAACTGCCAAAAACCAAACTTTGACAGAAAACCCAGATAAGGTAATTGAAAACCTCTTAAAAGGGCAAAGGGAAATAAGAGCTGATGAATACGCTCTTGTCCATATACCCTGCGGCCGCCTCTCTTTAGGTAAAGAAAAACTGCTCAAAAATATCCGCTTCTTTATAGACCAGGTAAAGCAAAATCGACCTGAAGGCATCAAGGGAGAATTTGTGCTCAAAGTTTATTTAACAACCACAATGTCTCCGAGCTTAAAAGTTAAAATTGACTAAAAAGAAAAACAAATCTTGACAGACAGAGAAAAAAAGTATAGATTAAGATCCAGCCGCAGACAGTGGGTAGGGAAACCGTAAATCCCACCGAGGCAAAATTCCAAAACTTTAGTTAAGGAATTAAACCTGTTTGTGGCGGACAGGATTTTTTAATTTTATTAGGTATGCTCAAAAGAGAAGAAAAAGAAAAAATTGTCAAAAATTTGGCTAAAAAACTGAAAAAACTCAGCTTTGCTTTTATGGATTTTGCCTCAGTTTCTTCAGCACAAATGGCAGAACTAAAAAGCAAAGCCAAAGAAGAGGAAAGCGAGGCAAAAGTAGTTAAAAGAAATCTCCTTATTAAAGCCTTGCAAAAAGCAGGTTTAGCCAAAGATCTTCCCCAAGGAAGTTATCTTTTGGTCAGCAATGAAAAAGATGAAATAGCCCCTTTCAAATTTGTAGCCCAGTTTATAAAAGAAAATGAAGCAGGAAGTTTTCAGGGAGGCGTGTTTGAGAAACAACTAATTTCTCCACAAGAAGCAGAAAAAATCGCCACCCTTCCTTCTAAAGACGAATTAAAAGCCAAACTTGTCTTTGTTTTGGCTTCACCTATCAGGCAACTGCATTACAACCTTAGTTACAACTTAACAGGCTTAATCAATATCTTAAAGCAAAAAGCAGAAAGTAATGCTTAAAATCCAATCAGTTATTCCAATGTTCTTAAGAATGTTGGAATATAAAAATTAGGTAAAAACTAAATAAATATATGGCAGAAGAAAAAAAAGAAGCCAAAGAAGAGAAAAAAACCTCTTCTAAATTCGAAAAACTAATCTCTGAAATCGAAAAGCTCTCTGTAGCTGATTTAGCGGAATTGGTCAAAGAGCTGGAAGAGCGTTTTGGTGTTCAAGCTGCCGCTCCAGTAGCTATGGCTGCTGCTCCAGCCGGCGGAGAAGAACAGGGCGGAGAAGAAGAGACCGGCGGTGTAGCCACTGTGGTTATTACTGACGCTGGCGAGAAAAAGATTGAGGTTATCAAAGCTATCAGGGAAATCAACCAAGAGGTTGGCTTAAAAGAAGCCAAGGATATGGTTGACAACCCGCCAGCAGAGGTTGCCAAAGAAGTCAAGCGCGAAGAAGCGGAAGAGATGAAGAAAAAATTAGAAGAGGCAGGCGCCAAAGTAGAGCTTAAATAAGCAAAATAGGGATCCAATGAGAAAAAAAGTTTGCACTCCCCACGGATCCCTTTCTTTGCCTTATTATTTTCCTGTAGCTACAGATGGAGCTGTCAGAGCTATTGCTCCTTGGGAGCTGGAAAGTTTTGGTTTTCAGGGAATACTGGCTAATACTTATCACCTTTATTTGCGTCCCGGTATAGAAATAATTAAAAAAGCCGGCGGACTGCACCAATGGATGGGATGGAAAGGGGTAATTTTAACTGATTCTGGCGGCTACCAAGTTTTTTCTTTGGGCTTAGGGAAGAAAAAGCCCTTAATTAAGATAAAAGAAAAAGGGATTGAGTTTTATTCTCATCTTGACGGATCAAAACATTTTTTTACTCCTGAAAAAGTCATTCAAATTCAGCTGGATCTTAAAAGTGATATTATAATGCCTTTAGATGTCTGTCCTCCCGGAAAAAGCAGCAAAGCTAAAGCAGAGTGGGCAGCTGAAAAAACCCTCCAGTGGCTGAAAATTGCTAAAAATTATTTTGAAAAACAGACAAAAAAATTAGGTGGAAAAGGCAAAAAAAAGCCACTTTTGTTTGCCATAATTCAAGGCGGAACCTTTTTGGACCTCAGGGAAAAATTCGCCAAAGAAACTATAAAACTGGATTTTGACGGCTATGCTATTGGCGGTTTGGCTGTAGGCGAGGAAAAAAGGAAGATGTGGCAGGTAGTGAAACTAATGGATAGAATCCTACCCAAAAACAAGCCGCGATACTTAATGGGAGTGGGGGAACCAAAAGATTTTGTCAAAGCTGTTTCTTTAGGTATAGATATGGTTGACTGCGTTTTGCCCACAAGATTAGCCAGACACGGCATAGCTTATCAGATAATAAAAAAGAGAAATTTAGAAATCAAAAATCTGGATCTGCGCAAGAGCTGGGCAAAAAATAAATTAGAGATAATTGATAAAAACTGCACTTGTCCGGCTTGCCAAAATGGCTTAACTATCTCTTATCTCTCCCACCTCATACGCAAAGGAGAAATCCTTGGCCACCGGCTTTTGAGCTTGCATAACTTAGCCGCTATTAGAAAAATCAATGAAGAAATAGGGAGCTAAAATAAGCTCTTAAAATTTTTAAAAGCAAAATTCTAAGAGGAATAATTTTGATATCCTTAAAACCCTTTTAATCCTTAATACTCCCAAATAAAAAAGAACAAAAGGATATTTTTAAATTCTCAAATTCTTAAGAACATTGGAATAAAAATAAAAAACATAAACAAATGCGCAATTTAAAATAAAGAAAAACGTTCTGACGTTCTTAAGAACATTGGAACGAAATAATTAGGCAAGAGAAGATTAAAGGGAGAGGGATAAGAGAAGGTGGGAAAAATGGAGAAGAAAGGAAAGGTAGAGAAGAAGGCGAAGATATAAAGATGTAGAAATAAGAAAAAATAGAAAACAAGGGAAAAAAAGAACAAAGAAAAACAAAAAAAGAAGATAAAGATATGAATAGATACAAAAAAAGGGGGGAGGCAAGAGAAACAAAAAGATAAAGAAAAAAGAGGATAAAAACAAGGGAGAAAGAAAGCAAAAAATTATTTGGACTTAAATCTAAATAATAGTTTTAAGTAGTTTAAGTAGTGCTATAAAATAAAAAAGCTAATTTTAAAAGTGTTTTAAATTTTCGCGAACGTGGATTCTGAACCAAAAATATTGACAAAAAAGATAATTTGTAATATAATAAGCAAAGTTCATTGAGAGAATCGGGGACTCCACAGAGAGGCAACCTCCAGAAAGGAAGTGGCAGTATGTTTGCCACCAAATTTGTGATCATCGCTGCCATTGTGGCGGCGTTCGCCACCCCCGTGCTCGCAGCCACGGGGGTGGAGTTTGACGCCCCCTCTCCTGTGTCGACGGAGGAGGGGACCGCTGTTGAATTCCCCTCCCCCGCTGATTCAGCTGGGGAGGGGAAAGATATTCCTCTCCCCGAACAAGGGGAGGGGGAAACCCCGGCTAATGAGACCGAGCCTGCCCCGCTTCAGGCGGGGCAGGCGACTCCCCCCGAAAGGGGAGAGTCTGCCAGCTCCCCCGCCCCGACTGCAGTCGGGGCGGCGAGAAGCATGCGCTCGCATCAGTGGGCGCGCCCAGTGAGGACTCCCGCGGCAATTGAGCCGTGGGAGTCCCTTGGAACCTCTCGCCACCGGGCACTCTGGCGGGAGGCCCACCAAGCCGGAGTGGTCAGCCGGTCCTGGGTTGAGGCCCGTATAAGGGCCGCGACCCAGGCCGGGACCACCCCGGCGGCTGGCGTAGAAAACTCCGAGGCTCTGCCCCAGCGGACTTCCGCTGGGGCAGATGCCCCAAAAAAGAAGGGGGGTGGCGACATGGTCGCCATCACCATTATCGCCATCATCGCGATCTTGGCGGCGATGGTGGCCGCCGCGCTTGCGGCGGCCGCCCTCGTTGCCGCTCTCCGCGACGGGGATGAACTCCCCGCTGCCGGGGAGGTCGTCGGGACCCTCCCCGCTGGTCTCGTTGTAGAAGCCAGTGGGTGGGCTGGCGGCCGGGGCTGGCGCGTCTCAAGCGCGCCGGCCCCGGCCACTCCGGGGGCGGCCCGGGCCGGCACGGCCCGGGCCGCAATCTCCCCTGATGAGCTGGGGTCCTAACCCCAGCTCTCTCGGAACAATTAGAAAGGAGGTGATACCTAAGGGGAACGAAAGTCACGTTCCCCCTTTTTTTAAACCAAACTCCAAACCAAAACTCCCCTGCCTCAAACTTTGTGGTATAATTAAGTTAATGCTTGAGTTTATAGGCTTTATTTTTATTCTTTTAGCTTTGGGTATATTTACTTATTTTGGCATAAAGATATATTTTGCTCGCCTCTCTGAAAACTTTCAAAAAAAGATCTCTTCGAATTGGGTATTTTTTCTTGTCCGCGTACCCAAAGAGCAAAAATTAAAAGAAGGGGAACAGCCAAAACAACCCCAAGAGTTAATCGCTGTTTTTGAGCAGTTTTTAGCTACGCTTTACTCAGTCTATAAAAAAGATTTAAAAACCCAGATCACAGGTCAGCCCCATTTTTCTCTTGAAATCACAGCCAAAGAAGATGAAATAGGCTTTTATTTAGCCACCCTTTCTGAATACGCCAACCAAGTAGAAAAGCAGATTTATGCTTTTTATCCAGCAGCAGAGATTGAGCAGATAAGCATAAAAGACTACCGCTTATTTCTGGAACCGCCAAAAGCCTTAGCTTTAGCTGAGATCGATCTTTCCAAAAATTTCCCCTTACCTATTAATACCTATTTGCAGGTAGAAGCAGATCCCCTAAACGGCTTAACCAATCCCTTAACCAAGGTTGCCAAAACCCAAAAAGCCCTTATCCAAATTGTGGTTAGACCAGCTGATGACCGCTGGCGATTAGAGTGCGAAGAAGCAGCTAAAAAACTAATGGAAGGCAAAACATTAGCTGATTTCCACCCCAAATGGATAAAACAAACCTCTAAATTTACTGGTTTTTTAAAAGAGCTTTGGGAAACATTTAAAAGCCAACCTCAAAAAGAAAACGAAGAACAAGAAAGTAAACTTTCTCCTTTATATGAAGAACAAATCAAGGCTATTCAGGAAAAAGCCTCAAAACCCGGATTTGAAGTGCAGACAAGAGTTTTAGCCACAGGAGATAGTGAGACTGAAGCAGCAACAAACCTGCGCTTAATTCTTTCCGGCTTTTCTTTGTTTGGCTCGCCAGAAAAAAATAGCTTTAAAATTAAAATCGCTAAAAACCTAAAACAAAAAAGACAACTGCTCAAAGATATCGTGTTGAGATTTTTTGACCCTAAACAAAAAAAGATGATTCTTAACTCTGAAGAAATCGCCTCTTTTTACCATTTTCCCAACCAATTTATTGAAACACCGCACATTAAATGGCTTTTATATAAGCAGGCTCCGCCTCCGGCTAATTTGCCCCAACAAGGCACTATTTTAGGTGAGGCGGTCTTTAGAGGCCAAAGAAAAAAGGTTTTTATAAAAGAAAAAGACAGATTAAGACATATTTACTGCATTGGCAAAACAGGCACTGGCAAAACTACATTACTGGAAGGAATGATTATGGATGATATTAAAAAAGGAAAGGGGGTAGGCGTTCTTGATCCTCATGGTGATTTGGCAGAAAAGCTCTTAAGCAAATTACCAGACAATAGAATTAAAGATGTTATCTATTTTGATCCCGGGGGAAACACTGAAAAGCCTTTAGGTTTTAATCTTTTAGAGTGGAAAAAGCCTGAAGAAAGAGATTTTTTGGTCCAGGAAGCTATTGCTATTTTTTACAAGATATTTGACCCTACAAGACAAGGGTTTATTGGCCCGCAGTTTGAACACTGGATGAGAAATGCAGCCCTGACCTTAATGGAACAGCCCGGCGGCGGCTCCCTTATAGAGATTCCAGCGCTTTTTACTGACCAAAATTTCAAAAATCAATGCATAAAAAACCTCAAAGACCCAGTAGTCAAAGCCTTTTGGGAAAAACAGATGGCGCAAACAGCTGATTTCCATAAATCAGAGATGCTTAACTACTTTATCTCTAAATTTGGCCGCTTTATGACTAATGATATGCTCAGAAATGTCATTGGCCAGAAAAAATCCTCTTTTGATATTCGCCAGATAATGGATGAGGGGAAAATTTTTATAGCTAATCTTTCCAAAGGCAAAATGGGAGAGATTAATTCCGCAATGGTAGGTATGATCTTAATTTCCAAAATACAGATGGCAGCAATGAGCCGAGCAGAAATCCCTGAAGAACAGCGCCGTGATTTTTATCTCTATGTAGATGAGTTTCAAAACTTTGTCACTGATTCATTTGTCCAAATTCTTTCTGAAGCAAGAAAATACCGCCTGGCTCTGACTATAGCTAATCAGTATGTAGCCCAGCTGGATGAACAGATTAGAGATGCGGTTTTTGGCAATGCTGGAACTTTAATCTCTTTCCGCATTGGCGCCCAAGAAGCAGAGTTTATTGCCAAAGAGTTTGAACCTGTTTTTGATGAGTTTGACCTTACTAATATAGACAAGTTTCATGCTTATATAAGAATGATTATTGATAATATGCCCCAGCGTCCTTTTTCAATGCAAACTGTGGTAGAAAATACACCTCAAAGTAAAGAAAAAGCAGAAAAAATAAAGCAATGGGTAGCTGAAACTTATGGCCAACCCAAAGAAGAGGTAGAAAAAGAAACTACTGCTTTTGTAAAAACCCTTAACCCTAACCCTTTAGAAGGCACCAGAGAGCAGGCACCCGGTATATAAAATAAAACGCTATATGTGGGATATTACCCCTCCAAAAAAGGAAAACAAGGAAAAGGCGACCCTCTCTAACAAAAAAAGAGAAACTTCTTGGCGCAAAGCTCCGGCAACACCTGACTTCAAACACTTCTCCTGGCAGACAGTAATCTGGGCTTTTTTTGCGGCTTTATTAATTGTTCTGGGCATTATCTTTAGGGAAAAAATAAAATTTAAATCTTTAGATATTAACCTCAATCTCCCTCAACCCCAACCAGCAGAAATTAATCTAGAAGTAGAAAACAAACCCCAGCCCTTAGCTTATTACGCAGTACAAAACAAAGAAAAAGTAGAAATTAAAAAGCTTTTAGACAAAGACAAAGAAGAGACGATTTTTTCTTTTAATTCCTCATCTCTATCTGACAACACCATAAGCCTTAAAAGCCGCTATATTGCCTATATTGATAATGAGGGAGTAAAACTATACTCACAAGAACAAAAACAAACTGATTTAATCCTTAAAGCTACCCAGCTTTCCACTCCATTAAAGGTTAGATTATCTGATAAGGAGGATTTTGTTGCTTTTTCCTTAATAACTGAAAAAGGAAGCTCTATCTCTATTTATTCCCTTAAAGAGAGACAAACAATTGAGACACTCACAGCCAGTGATTTTATTTTTGGCTCTAAACACCTTTTTCTTGCCGCTGGCCAAGATCTTTTAAGTTTTGATTTAGATAAGAAAAGAGCAGAAAAAATAACCCAGCTAAATGAACCTATAATTGAGTTTTTTAAAACCCAAAAAGGGGTTTACTTTGTTTCTGGACAAAACCAAGAGATTAACATCTGGCAGATAAACAAACAAAACAAAGCTGAACGCCTAAACAGCTTTCGTTTAGCTCTAAACTTTTCTGAAATTGATTTTGGCTGGGCACAAAAAGAAAATACTCTTTATCTGTCATTTGCTGGAGAAATACTGGAACTGAATCTAAAAACCAAAGAAAAAAAGAAGTCTGAACTTGACTCAACAATCTACCGTCTGCTTGCTTATCTGGATAATAAAAAATATTTTATAGGTCTAAAAAAACCTTCAGCTCTTAAAGAATATTCGCTGGTAATTTTTAACAAAAAGGATACAGTATTTGAGTCTCCAATTAAAGAAAAAATTCTTTATTTAGGATCCTAACTGCTCTGGGTTAAGAGGAGTTGTATTAGAGTCTGAATCTGGATTATTTAAATTTTCTTGTGGAGTCGACCCATCTTTTGTTGGCGTTCTAGAAGATGTTCTCTTAAGTGGTGTCCTAGAGGGATATCTAGGGGTTTCTTCATCCTCTTCTATTTCCACTTCTGCTTCCTCTTCCTCTCCTGCTGGTGTTGTAATTACTGCTGGTTCAGTCGTTTGAGGTCTGGGTTTTTCTTCTCCGCTTCCAGCCAATCCTTCTTCTAAACCTTTAGCCATATTTCCCAAGTTGTTATCCGGAGATAGTTCAGGCTGAACAGAGGGTGCAGACAAAGAAGAATCTTGAGGTTCAGTAGAGGTATTTGCAGAAACTTGAGATGATTCTGTCTCTGTTGGCTCTGGATAAGCAGGAGTTGGAGTTGGGGCAGGAGTAGAGGTAGTAGAAGTAGGGGTAGAGTCTAAAGAAGCCGGAACAGAGGCAGAAGAAGCAGGAGTAATATTTTCTGGCTCCTGACTTAGTGGTGCAGGAGAAGAAGGATCAGCGCTTTCTGCCTCTTGATTAACCGGCAAAGAAGGAGGTATAGCAGAAGGAGGCTCAGGTTGAGCTTGGGAAGCTTCAGGCAACTGGGACTGCTGTTCAGGTTGTTGGGGCGCTAAAGAAGAAGCTGGCGGCTCTGCTCCTATAGGACTTGTTTCTGCAGTAGGAGATTCTGATGAAACAGGAGCATTCTGATTCTCATCTAAACCAGCAAAAGGATCTTCCACTTTATTACTAATATTTTCAGCTGGCAGAGCAGGAGAATTTTGATTTTCTGCCTGATTCTCCAAAAGGGGAGAACCTGTTGGAGCAGGAGCACTTTCTTGAGGAGTTTCCTGATTAGGATAATAAGGGGGCTGGGGTTGTGGTCGCTGTGGTTGTTGGGGTTGTTGCGTAAAATCATCTTGAGGCATAAACAAAGTTATTTTTTTAAATATAGCACAAAAACGCTCTTTAGATAAGCTTATTGTGGATAAATTGTTTTAGGAATTAGAAAAAAATGATAAAATAAAGAAAACTAATTTTTTTATGGCTAAAACCAGAAAAAAGAAGAAATTTAAAATTCCCCTTTTAGAAGTTGAGGAATATGCCAAAATTTTAGACAAAGACATCTTTGAACTTTTAGGGTTAAAAAACATTTCTGCCAAGAAAAAGAAGCGCTTAGGAAACAAAATCGCCAGAATTATTATTGACAGAGTTTTAATCAGACTTGATTCAATGCTTAAAGGGCCAGAGCTGGCAAAGTTTAAATATATTTTAGAAAACAACTCAATTGAGGAATTGCAGAAATTTTTTGCTGATAAAGGCATTGATATCCCCAAAATGATGATTCAAGAGGCAATAGTTTTAAAAGCCCAAATTGTTCAATTTGTAAGTGCTAGTGCTACCCAAAATAAATAGATAATAAATTTTTATGGAATCAAAAAATACTGGTCAACCCAAAAGTTTAGGAGGTGGTAATTCAGATTCGGAAGCAAGGAAAAAACTACCAGAAACAGCAGAAAGAAGCGAAATTCAAAAAGGAAACACTGAAATAAATCCACAAGAAGATACAACTGAACTCCTTAGACATGACCTAATAGCAGGAGAAGAAACAGCGGAAACAGAAAGAGAGTCTAAAGAACCAACAGAACAAGCTCTTGAAGAGATTTTGAATGTAGCTGAAGTCGCTAATGCCCTGCGCCTTAAAGACATAGAACAACGCTATGGAGCCGGCCTTTTAGGAAAGTTTAGAGCCTTTTTAGCTGGAGAGTTTGATTTTGATATTTTGCCTGAAGGAGAAACAAGAAAAAATGCTCTAAAAACTTCAGCTAGAAAAGCAGTTGTTTCTATTTTTAACCGCCGTACTCTTTTGGGTGGTGCTGTTTTAGCCGGAGTAGGGATATTTACTGGCGGTATTGGTTCTATAGCTCTATACAGTATGGCAGGAGGCGTATTGGGCAATACTTTAGCAGAAACACTGGAATCTGTTTTGCCTAAAAACACGCCAACAAAAGCTCGCGAAGCCTTGCTTAAGCTTTATATAACCAGCAGTCAGGCAATGCTGCAAAGAGTTAAACCAAAAGAAATAAAAAATCCTGAAGATGTTTCTCAGCTCTTTGGACAAATTCTTAATCAAATCCAGTATGAAAACCAAAAACAAATCCAAAAACACCACCAAAGAATCATAGACTTGGAAAGAAAGTGGAATATTGTTAAATCTGCCTTTTATGGGTTAGGCGCGCTAGCAGGCGGAGCTTTAGGCAGTCTTTCTGAAATGGTTTCCCATACCCAAAACCTCTCCAACATTCAACACTTAGGCTGGAGAGATTTTGATGGAGATCGCCTTTATCACTATGTAGTTAAAGTAGGGGATCAGCTTTACTACCAAATCAGACCCCAAGATATCGAATTTGCTAAAACCACAGGTTGGCCATTAACCTCTTTTAAAATAGAGAGTCTTCAGGGGATGTGGCACTCTGTTTTACCTAATCAGCCGCTCCCTTCTGTCCAATCAGGTTTAGATGTTTTTAGTCAATTATCTTGGCAGGCGCCAAAACTGCGCGACTTAGCTCCAGCTGCAGGTGCCCTATGTATTGTTTGGGATACACTGCGCCAGCCCAAAGCTAAACCTATAGAGGTGCAAAAACCAGATATGCCACTTCTAGAAGAAGGAGCAGAAAGTGCAGAAGCAATTTTTGAACTTAATCCTGTGAATGCAACAAAACCAGA
>JAGGWG010000005.1 GCA_021157605.1 bacterium
ACCCCAACCACCAACCTCCCCTCTTCAACCCCCAAGCAAAAAAGCAAACTTTAAGATGTGGGGTAAAATTATTGCTTTCTTTTTGGGAGGCTTAATTATTTTGGGAGCTTTGATTTGTTTTTTCCGACTGCCGGTTAAGGTTTCAGTTTCCCCTTCAGCTGTCTTATATTTAGATGAAAACAACAAAGGAGAAATCAGCCAAAAAACCTTCTGGATAAAACCCGGCAACCACACCCTACGCTTACAAAAAACAGGTTTCCAACCAGAGATAATAAGTTTTTACCAACCTTATTGGAGTCTAAAAAAGTTTGCTTTTAAATTAAAAAAAGCTCCAGCTTTGCAAGAAATAGATCAGGGAACAGAAGCCTTTTTGCGCTTAGAAAATGACAAAAACTACCTGCTTTATTTTAACCCTGAAAAAAAAGCTTTTTTTAGATACAACTTAAAAACAAAAGAAAAAATTCAAATCACTCCTGCTTATTTCTGGAATCTGCAAAAAATTAAATGGAACGAAAGCGGCACCGGAGTAGTGGTTTGGCTCCAGTACGACAATCAAAAATTCAAAAACACTCCTTTTTATCAAAAAACTCTTACAAACCAAGACATAGCAACTTACTACTATGACTTTAAACGCTATAAAATAACAGAGCAAAACGCTTATTTTTGGGGAAAAGATATAAATGAAATTGCTTGGGCACCAGTTAAGGGCCGTTTTTACTATTTAGGCGGACAAGCAAATAAAGGTTATCTGGCTCAAGCCGAACATAATGCTCAAAAAATCACTCGCCTTCTTACCAACATCCCAGCCACAGGAGAACTAAAAGTAAATTCTACTGAAACCTCTGCCTATATGATTGGGCGCCCTTTTGAAACAAAGTTTTTTGAAATAGACCTTACTGATCCAGCCCGCGAACTTGAAGCCTTAACCGAACAAGGAAAAACAAACTTTGTCTGGCTTAATGACAATCAGGTTTTAATCGGAAGCCTGCAAGGCAATCCAAAATTTAGGTCTTCAGAAAAATTCCAACTTTTTGATCTTTCAGAAGAGATTTTCAAAGGCCAAGAGTTCTATGCCCAAAAAGGATGGTTTTATCAACTAAAAGATGGGTTTATTGTTTTGGAAGCTAAAGAAAACCTCTGGATTATTCACAAGATCACCACTAACAATCAGGAAGAATGGCGTTATGAGTATATAAGCTCTATGCTGCCTGAAAAAATCTGGTATCATGAAAAAGAGAGCCTGCTTTTTGTTGAAAGTAATAACCAAATCTTTTCTCTAATTATAAACCATGGCTAAACCCAACCGTAATGAGCCAAAATTTCCTGATTCGTCAAAAAACAACGAGGATTCTGAAATAGAGGAAAGAGTTGAGTATGAAGCTAAAATCAAACGACGCCTAAAAAAAATCAAAAAAAAGAAACCTCAAGAAGCACATATTGAAGAAGTTCAAGAAGAGGAAGAGCCACAAGAAAAAGAAATAGAACAAGAAGAACCGCAAGAGGAGACGCGAGAAAAAGAAATAGAACAAGAAGAACCGCAAGAGGAGACGCGAGAAAAAGAAATAGAACAAGAAGAGGCTTCTGAAGAAACTGGAGACGAAGCTGTTAAAAAAACAGAACCTAAACAAACTGCTCCAGAAGCACCTTCGGCCTCAGAAACAAAAGAGGGTTTAAAAGCAGCTGAAAAAGCCGGAGAAAAAGCTGTTAGTGCTGAAGCACAAGCTGCGGCCAAAACAGCTTCAGCAGCTGCCTCTAGAGCCGCTGCTTCGGCAGCAACTGAGGCAGCTGCAGCTGAAGCAGTAGCCACAGCCCCGGCTTGGCTACCGATTGCAGCTGCTATTGTTCTTGGAATTATAGGTATTGTTTTGGTTGTTGTCTTTATTTTGGCTGTATTCAAATTTGCTGGTCGCTCTACTCCTGAATACCCAAATATGTCTAACCCTGACGACAGGATAGCTGTTGGTAGAGTCTTGGCTGCCTCTACTACTCAAGATGCGTCCCTATTGTCATCAGGCATAGCTCAAAAGGTTGAAAGTGAAATAAAAAACATAGACACAGAGACAACCTGCCAAAAAAATGACACCTCCTGCCAGCAAACAAAAGAAAAAATTGAAAAAGCAAAAACAAACATAGAAGCTCTAGCTGCTCAAGGACCAGTAAGTAAAGATTTTGCCAAAAGTAAAATCAGAGAAACCAAAAGCCTATTAAAAGAAACTGCTAGTTCAGTGGGCTTGCCAACAACAAAAAAAACAGCAGCACAAAAAATAGAAAAAGAGCTAGAAGGAGAAAACAAAGATATTGAAAGAATTCTCAACCTTAAATCCCCCATCCTTTATATTAATCCTTTTGACCTCTCAATGATAAAGCAGGGGAAAGCAGACAAACGAATTATTGCTGTTCTTAACAAATTAATAGATTTTTCCCTTTCCCAAGATTCGCCTCGCTGGAAAATGTTTAAAATCGGCCGTATTTTTAAAGCTTCTCCTTATGCTAAAAAAGAAGTGCCGCTTGAAGAAAGCAAAGAACATATCTCTGCCCACCATTTTGGGCAAGCTATTGATATCACCGTTGTTGGGCAATACAAATGTACTACCAAAATGCTTTTTAGCAAAAAAACCACTTGGTATCCCTGTTATGTTTTTCACCAAGGGGGAGCTCCGCCAAGCACAGGGATTGGCAAAGCCTCCAGTTATGCTGAACTAAGCGTACCTCTTGCTTTAGCCGGCATACAAAACGAACTAGGACCAATTGACCTCAAAAAAACGAGATCGTTTTGGGAAAGCTTTATAGAAATAGGTGAACAATCTTTACAAGAAGAGTTAGCCATACCTTCAGATTATTGGTATCAAGGAACTTTTTCGATTCCAGAAAAAATTCTGGCTGCTTATATCTCCCAGCAAACAAAGATATCCCCCCAAGCTATTATTGAAGCCCTTGCTTATAATGACGAGGAAGCCCTGTCTAAAGGCATCATTGCCTCACAACTAAACCTCCCTCTGGGCTCATTAGAAGGAAGAAGTTGGGAAGAAAGGTTTGTTAATACCTACCAAGCATATGTGCGAAAAGCTCTTGGTTTAGAGGGAAGCGATTTAAAAAATTTCACCTCCGCCCAAGATCTTGGCAGAGCCATAATCCAAAAACACTTTAATGTCTCTGACTGGAGTGAAGAAGAAATAGAACAAGTTTTTGCTACCATATCCCTTTCTACCACCTATTACCAAAACACTTGGCACATTTCTAAAGAAAAACTAGAAACATTGGTGGCGCAAAAAGATATCAATAAGCTGGCGAAAGAAATAGGCGCCAAATTCCAAGAAGATTTTATTAAAAAGGGAGCTAGCTCTTATTTGGAAAAATGGCTGGGCTTACCCGAGGGAGATGTTGATAGTAAAACCTATCAAATAGCAGCCGGTCGCTATCTTTTAGCTCGCGCCCTGCAGTTAGAAAATCCAGAAAGCGCCTTTAATGATCCTGCTTACTTTTTTAACAAAGCACCCTTGAGTTCTGCAGCTGCTATTGATCCCTGTTCTTTCTTTTCTAAAAATCAAAGCTGTCCTCTTTACCTCTTTTTCACCAACCCAGGTGAATATATTGAAAAAATCAAAAGCGCTACCCAAGAAACAAGTAATAGTAAAATAACTTTAGATGGGGCCATAAACACTATACTAAAAAACAACAATAACCCAATATCAACTATTAATTCCATAAAAGAGGCGTGGCGAGACAAAGAACAAAGAAAACAAATTATTTCTGCTTTACAAAGCACAGCCGCTCAAATGCTTTTGGACAATCTGAGAATTAAGTCAGAATTACCGGGCATATTTACACAAATAGAAGCAGGCAACTGGGGTTTTGCTTTAAAACTTTTGGGATTAAATAAAATAACTGACGAATTAACCCTGCCTCCCAATGTTTTAGAAAAACTCACCCTGCCTGATGTTGACACCACAGAGGTTGTGGAAGAGCTGGCTGCTTTTAAATCCCTAGAGGCTTTAGGGATAAATCCTTGGGCTATAGACCAATCTATCCTTCCAGATAACTGGTTTAAATCAAGCGAAAAATTTGCTTCAGTAGCTACTCTGCTTTGGTTTAAAAACCAAGGTTTAGACATTATTACCCTAGACGATCAAGGTAGAGCCCAGCTTAGCATCAAATCTTTAGATGATGTTGTTAATCTTCTTAATTCAGAAGAGAAGCTCTATGCGCCACAGCTAGCAAGTTTTTTGGGTATAAGCACAGAACAACTGGCTATTCTAATTAAAGAGATTGATTCAAACGAACAATTTGGCAGCAGCTTATTAGCCGAAGTAGACAGAAGGCTTGGTTTAGAAAACGGGTCAACCCTTAATTTGTTTTCCAACAAAACATCTTTCTCTGAATGGTCAGAACAAGTTTGGTCAGCACAGTTAGAAAAATTAGGGGAACAAAAAATCAGTGAACAACTTAATCTGCCAACAAAAAACGATCTGACTTTTAACGATCTTTTTCAGGCTATAAAACAACAAGATGAGGAAAAATTAAAGGGGTTCTTTTCTGAAATAGGATACGCCCAGATGGGAAAGACATTCGGCTTGCCTCCTGAAATAATCAGCAACTTCTTTGACCCTGAAACCCTTCCTGATGAAATTGAACTTTTACGTGAGAGTGCTATAGAACTTTTGGCCCAAAAAATAGCTAATAATAAAGAAACATACGAAACTATAATCATTTTGTATAAAAACTACTTTGACCAAAATTTAAACCCCGACGAAATTGAGTTTATTGGACGCTTGGGTATAGATCCAAATGAAGCAGAACTACAAAAAAGAATAGCCAAAAGCCTAGATATGCCTGAAAAAGAAGCAGAGCCTTTTGTACAAAACAAAATAGGAACTGCTTTAGCAAACTTTTCTATTGCCCAAATAGCAAAAATACAAAAAGAGTATCTTGGAGAAGAAGCAATGAGCTATAAGGAAATCAAACAAGCTTTCAAACCAGAGATAACCTCTACAAATCCAAAAGATATAGCTGTTTTTCACCAAAAACAAAGGGAGATTAAAAAACAACAAACAGAAAAATTAGTTTACGCCTTTACAGACATTGCTTTAATTAAACAAGATGACTCTATACCACCCGGCTTTACTAAAGCTTTAATAAAAGGCTCTAAAGAAGAAAAGGCAGAAAAAATATCTGCTTGGTTAGCTAACCAAGCAAACCTTCCCCTTGAAATCCAAGAAGAGATTCAAAACTTGATTCTGACCCAAGACATCAGCCAAATTAACTGGGAAAGTGTTGTTCGTTCTATTCCCCAATTAAATGAATACCTTACTCAATTAGAAAACCTAAAAACAGCCTGGGAAGAACTGCAAAACATAGCCCAAAACATAAACGAAATAGAAAACTTAGATGATGCAAATGTTATCCTTCAAAATACAGCAGCGGTTTTAGAAATGATAGGCATAAAGACAAATATCCCCTTACAAGAAATATCTCAGGCAATAGAAATGTTTGACAACCTGCAAGATATCAGTAGTTTTGAAGAGCTGCTCCAAAACGGTGATTTAACAATAGCGCTTCTCAAAATGGCAGAAGACCGGCTTGGTTTGCCGAGTATTAATATCGGGGGGGTAGAAATAGGTGTATCTGACATAGTGGCAATCTTTGTTTTTAGTGCTAACCCTGTCACCGTTCTTGGAATGAAACTAGCTGGTCCCATACTTAAAGCATTTGGTCTTATTGGCACAAAATGCGAAGACCCCCGAATTATTGCCCAAAAACAAATCCGCACCACTATTGGAGAAATCCTTAAAACTGAACCTCCGCCACTACAAATTATTACTTTGCGCAAAGAAGATGTTTACTACTTCTCTGGCTTAAACGATAAAGGCGAGATCTCAGAAGACTTAAAAGACATCCTTACTGAAAAGTACGGACCTTTAGAAAAAAGAGGACAAAGAGGCATGTTTATCTCTCCTTTAATGTGGGACCATATTCACGTGGGCTACTAAAGCGATAAAAAACTTTTTTAACTTTTATAGGCTTCAATTTTTTATTAAGTTCTTGCAAAAACTCTTTTTCAATTACTTTAAATTTAGCAATAAAAAAACTATCTTGGGTCCCTAAAGTTAAATTGCCCTTAATAAAAGAAATTGGCCAAACTTTAAAGTCAATTTGAAAATCCTTTAAAACTTTAATGGTTTGAGACCATACCCAAAGAGCTGTTTTTTCTTTCAAGAGCCTACTAGTTAAACGTAAAAAAACTTCTTTCATTTAAGTTCAATTACTTGTTGAGGAAACTTATTTACTTTTTTTTGGTGAGTTAAAATTAAAGGAATCTTTATTTGTTCTGAAAGAGAAATTAAACGTTTTTGACAAAAAGAATCCAAACCAGAAAAAGCATCGTCAATTAAAAAAAACTTTTTTCCTTTAAGAGCTTTTAAAAACCCTAATTTTAAAGCTAAAAGAAAAATTTTTATCTCTCCCTGTGAATAATTTTCTAATAATTTCTGCGCCCAATAAAAACGTAAATCATCACGATGCGGTCCTAAAAGAGTACGCTGTATTTTTATTTCTCTTTTTAGGTTTTTGGAAATATCTTTTTCCAATCTCTTAGAATCTAATAAAAAACCTTGATAAGAGATATAAGCGCTATCGGTGTCCGGATAAAGAAAGGATAAAACAGAAGAAATGTTTTTATTTAACAGGTCTAAAACTTTTTTACGTGTCTGCCAAATTTTAACTGCTAAAGGAATCATTTTTTCGCTCCAAACCTCTATTAAGGTTCTATCTTCTTTAGCGAGCGCTAAATTACGTGCTTTAATAACTTTTTTATACTCTGCCAACCAAAACAAATATCTTGGCTCAATTTGAAGACAAAATAAATTAAGCATCTTTCTTCTCTCTATAGGAGAACCATATACTGTTTTAAAATCACCCCACCAAAATAAAGAAACAAAAAAACGGGAAATAAAGTGAGAACGTTTAACTTTTTTTCTATTAACTTGGTAAAGATTAGAACCTTTCTGGCGCAAAACAGCCTCCAATCTTCCCTCTTCTTCTAAACTTAAATAGGCTTCTTTTTGACTATTCTTAATCAAATCTCTTTTTTTATTAGTACGAAATGACTTGGTAGTAGATAAAAAATACAAAGCTTCTAATATAGTGGTTTTCCCGGAGCCATTAGGACCAACAATAAACAAAGGAAATTTTTTTATTAAAAATTCTCTCTTTTTATAAAGACGGAAGTTGTGTAATATTAACCTCATTATTCTTCTTTCAGAGGCATCACTAAATAAGTAAAACTCTGATCTTTTTTTCCTTTTAAAATACCGGGGCTAATCTCACCAGTTAAATCAAAGACAACCTCTTCCTCTTCTATTACCCCTAAACCATCCAACAAAAAAGAAGCATTAAAATTAACCTTAAGCGGCTTGCCTTCAATTTTAGCCTCTAATTGAGCTTTATTAGAACCAATTTGGGTAGAGCGAGCCTCTAAAACAACTTTTTTAGAAACATCAAATTTAACTTCTTTGTTTCCTTGTTGGGAGAATGGAGTGAGAATTTTAAGAGTTTTTTCAAACTCCTCTTTATTAAGATAAAGACGACACTCATACGATTTAGGAATAATCTGTTCATAATCTGGATACTCTCCCTCAATCAAACGGCCAACAATTGAATTATCATCAATTAAAAACTCTAATTGGTTTTCAGAAAAACGAATTACAAAATCTGAAGATATAGATTTTGTTAGTATCCTTAAAGCCACTTGAACAACTTTAGCTGGCAAAATTAATTTTATTTCCTTAGATATCTTTTTATCTTGCTTAATTTTTTGTTCAGCCAATCTAAAACTATCTGTCCCCGCTAAAATAAGTTCTTTATTAATAAATCTAAAAAGAACACCACTTAAAACCGGACGTGTTTCATCAACTGCTGGAGCAATAATCACCTTTTGTGCTCCTTGAATAAAATCTTCTTTTTTAACCTTTATCTCATCATACTCTTCAAGTTGAGGTAAAAGAGGAAACTCTTCAGTATTGGCTCCCAAAAGAGAAGCTTTAAAATGATTTGTTTTTATTTCTACACCTTCACCTTTTTTTTCTAAATTTATTTTTTCATCAGGATTGTTGACAATAAAATCATATAAAGTGCGGAAGGGCACAACAACTTCTCCTGGTTTATCTATTTTGGCTCTAATTTGACTTTTAATGCCAATTTCAAGATTAGTACTAATTATCTCTAATCCGCTTTTTTTAGCTCTTAAAAGCACATAAGAAAGAATTGGTAGTGTTCCTGAAGTAGTAATAGCATAGCTAATTTTCTCTAAACCCTCTTTTAGGTTAGTGGTGATTACAGTTAATTTCATAATTTGTTTTTATTTTGTATTAAGTATTGTATTTAAGTAGTAGTAATAAGAAGAGTGGAAATGTGGATTTACAGCGAAAGAAGTATGTGGAAAGCGTACTGGAAAACCGTTTAAAACTATAAGTCTAAAGTTTTTTTGTTTTTTTAATTCTTTTTTATTTGTGTTTTTTAAACTTTTTTTCATATTTTTTTCCACGATTTTTTTAGTAAAGCATAAAGCGCTGCTTGATAGCATCGATATCCCGTTTAATTAAAGAATTATTATTTAACTCCTTTTCAATTTTTCCACAGCCATAAATAACAGTGGTATGGTCTTTGCGATTTAAAATCTCAGCAATTTTGGGAAATGAGTAATTAAATTCGTGTCGCAGTAAATACATTATTATTTGGCGAGGCAAAGTAATGCGCTGCTCTCTTTTGTGGCTGAGAAGCTCTTTTTTAGCAATTTGGTAGTAATCACAAATAGTTTTTATAATTTTTTCTGGATCTATAGTTTTTTTATTTTTGATTAAACTTTCAAGAAGTTTTTTTGTTTGTGTTAAAGTAAGCTCTTTTTGAGTTAAAGAAAGATAAGCTTCTACCTTATTTAAAGCTCCTTCAAGTTCACGGATATTATTCTGGATTTGGCGGGCAATAAACTCAAGAATTTTTTGAGGCAGGTTTAACCCTCTCTCTTCGTTTTTGTGTTTTAAAATAGCTAAACGAGTTTCATAGTCTGGGGGAGAGATGTCGACAATCATTCCCCACTCAAAACGAGAACGTAAACGTTCTTCTAAAAGAGGGATAGATTTTGGTGGGCGGTCAGAGGTTAAAACAATTTGTTTTTGATTTTGGTAAAGATTATTAAAAGTATGGAAAAATTCATCTTGGGTTCGTTCTTTGCCGCTAATAAACTGGATATCGTCTACTAAAAGAACATCTACTTGGCGATATTTTTTTTTGAATTCCTCCATTCGCCCTGTTTTTACATGGTTGATAAAATCAGTAGCGAACTTTTCAAAAGAAAAATAAAGGATCTTTTTTTGAGGCGAGTTTTTCTTTATTTCCCAAGCAATTGCTTGCACTAAATGGGTTTTACCCAAACCAACACCGCCATAAATAAAAAGAGGGTTATAGCTTTTTCCTGGTTGTTTTGAAACAGCTAAGGCAGCTGCATGAGCAAAGCGATTGTTTTCACCAACAACAAAATTTTGGAAAGTAAAGTATGAGTTTAAATCTTTAGTTTTAGAAAATCGTTGTGGAGTTTTAAATTCAAAGTGTTTTAGCGGTTTGTATTCTTCTTGATTTTTTTCTTTAAAACCTTCTTTTTGTAAATGGGCTACTTGGAATTCTAAAACAGAAACTTCAGGGACAAGTTTACGCAGAGCTTTTTTTATTTCTTCAGTATATTTGTTTTCCAACCATTCTAAAGTAAAGGTATTGGGTACGCCAATAACAATTTTTTTTCCATTATTTTTAATATCAACAATAAATGTATCTTTGAACCAAGTGTTAAAGTTCGGTCGTGAGAGGGTGATTTCCAATTCTCCCAAAACCCCTTCCCAAATTTCTTCTTTAGATCCAGCCATAGTTGTTATTTAGAATGAAACAGGTTAGTGTTTTTTAAAAATTAAAGCTGTTGATAACTTTCCACAGTTTTTTTATTTAAACCATTTTAAAGATATACCAGAGATTTAAGTTTTCCACAAGTAGTTTTTTGGGCTTTTAAAGCGGTTTGACAAATAGTTGTTTTTCCTTTAAACTTGCCAGAGTTATGCCTAAAAGAACATACCAACCTAAAAAAAGAAAAAGAAAAAAGACCCATGGCTTTTTAGTGCGTCAAAAACATAAACCAGGGAGAAAGGTTTTATCTCGACGCAGGCAAAAGAAAAGAAAAAGATTGACACCTTAATGCTGGCTAAAAAATATATTTTAAAAAAGAAAAAGATATTTCAGGCTCTTAAATACAAGGGAAAGAGAGAAAAAATTGGTGCTTTTTTGTTTAGTTATTTTAGAGGGCAACTAAGACATAATCGTTTTGGTATTGTTATTTCCCAGCGTTCTGTGAATAAAGCAGTGAAACGTAACCAAATAAAAAGAAAAATTAGAGCCTTGCTTTTTCCTTTTAGAAGAAAAAAAAGCAGAAAAGGGACATTTGTAGAGGCGGCAGTTGTGGTTTTATATGAGCCGTCTCATAATGATTACCAGCGCTTTAAGTTTTTTTTAAAAAAGTTTTTTATATGAGGTATTTAGTTTTGATTTTAATTAGAGTGTATCAATTTCTTTTTTCTTTAGATCATAGCTTTTGGGGTAGGTATTTGCCGTTTCGCAGTTGCCGTTTTTATCCTTCTTGTTCTGAATACAGCTACCAAGCAATAGAAAAATATGGATTTAAAGGATTTTTTCTTGGGGTTAAAAGAGTTTTACGTTGTCATCCATTTGCCAAAGGAGGCTATGACCCTTTAAAATAATTTAGTTATGTTAGGAGTTTTTTGGTTACAGGTTTTTATCCGACCGATTTACAACCTTTTAGTTTTAGCTTATCTGCCTTTTAAGGATTTAGGGGTAGCTATTATTTTAGTTACTTTTTTAATTAGACTTTTACTTTTTCCTCTTTTTAGTAAACAGATACGTTCTCAAAAAGAGATGAGTGAGCTGCAAAAAGATTTACAAAAAATAAAAGAGAGATTTAAAGATGACCCCAAAAAGATTCAAGAAGAAACGCTTAAACTTTATCAAAGCAGGGGAGTAAATCCGCTTGGTGGCTGTTTGCCGACTCTTATTCAGATACCAATCTTTATTGCTCTTTATCAAGTTTTTCGTTTTTATTTAGGAGTAGATCATGTAGATCTTCTGTATTCATTTGTGCCGCAGATTAAAAACATCACTCTTGTAGCTTTTGGTTTTATACATCTTGATAAACCTGATTTTTATATTTTGCCTTATTTGGTAGGTATTACTCAGTACTTTTTGTCTAAACTAATGGGGCGACAACAGCAGGTCCAAGCCAAAAAGAAGAGTAAAGACAAACAGACTGCTATAGAAGAACAGATGCAGATGATGAACCGCTCAATGCTTTATTTTATGCCTTTGTTTTTAGTGGTTATTAGTTTTAGTTTACCTGCGGCTGTAGTTCTTTATTTTTTAACTTCCAATCTTTTTTCTCTGCTTCAATATTATTTCTTTTATAAAAAGACGCCAGCGGTTAAAATAAAAACAAAGAATGGATAAATTAAGAAAAAAAACAGAAGAGTTTTTCTCTAAAGCGGGTTTTACAGGAGAGATAGAAATAGAAGACACTGAAGAGGGAAAGAGGATAAATTTTCAAAGTGAAGAAAGCGGTTTTTTGATTGGGCATCACGGTAAAACAATGCGGGCTTTGGCTAAGCTTTTGCGTTTGGTTTTAGGAGAGGATGGCAGAGGTGTAATTTTAGATATTAATAACTATCAAAAAGACAGGGTTGAACGTTTGAGACTATTAGCTTTTGAGTTTGCTGACAAAGCCAAGCGTCTTAATAAGCCGCAAGTTTTGCCTTTTATGTCTGCTTATGAGCGGCGAATAGTCCACTTAGCCTTGAAAGAGAGAGAAGATATTGTTAGTGAAAGTGAAGGAGAGGAGCCGCAACGCAGAGTAATAATTAAACCTAAAAAATAAGCTGGTTTTAGTATTGTTCTAATTCCTTTTTAAATTGTTGGGCTATTTTTTTTCTGCCTCCCTCAGGATGAATTTTGTAAAGAAATAAAGAGGCAAAATTTGTGTCTTTCTGGTTTTTGGCTTTAATTTTTTCTTTTTGCCAAAGATAAAGTTTTCTCTCCAGCCAATCGCCAAAGAGATTAAGAGTCTTTTCAGTTAAGAACATAAAAAAAGAAAGAGGCTTTATTTTACCTTTCTTTTTAGGCAGTCCTAAATTAGGTAAGTGCTTTTTAACCCAAGAGTTTTGTTGCTGGAAGTGATAACAGGCGGCTTTTCCTGCCAATGGTTTTAGGGTACTAAGCCAGTAAATAAGCAGGGGATCTTTTTTGAGTTTCAAGAATTTAAGGTTTGACTTTTTTAGATCGACAAAATAACTTAGGCAAAACTTTTGGGGGTCAGAGTTTTTTCCTTTGCGTCTTTTTTGTCCAAGAATCAAAAACCAGAGATTAAGTATTGCTCTTGTTGTCCAGAGGCGTCCGGGTTTTGTTAGGACAACTATATCAATATCGCTTTTTTCTGAAGGAAGGCCCAAAACTAAGCTATTAGCTAAAAATACTCCTCTGACAAAAGGCGTGATTTTAAAAACCCAGCTGAATCTATATGCTTTTTGAGTTAGTTTTTGTAAAATTTTTTGTCGCTGAGGATATGTTTTGAAAAGATAGCTATGTTTTTTCAAAACAAAGAGCTGGTTTTTCTCCAAGATAGCTCTCTCTCTAACCAACTTCATTAAAACCAAAAAAAGTTGAGCTTCTGATATTTTTAAGCCCAAAAATTGGTATATTTCTTTTAGGTGTAAAGGGCGATTGTGTAAATTAAAGAAGAGAAGGGTTTTGACTATCTCTTTATGGAGATCTTCACGAGACATCAACCAAATTTTAAGCAATAATCCTAGAGGCGTCAAGGAGCGGGAGTTGGGGTGCTTATCTAAAAATAAGGTCCAGGTATAATTTTGACTCCGGTATATGAAGAAGGTTGTTTGATGGCTTTTACAAACTCAATTTGGTAGCGATCACTATTTAGCTCCAGATGACCTAATTCCAATAAGTGTTGGGTGTCGTTTGTCATCCCCGAAGGGTTGTCTGTTGGGATAAAGAAATCGATGATTTGTCGAGTTGCGGAGTTAAAGGTGACAACCAATTCAGCGTTGTTTTTTGAAAAAGTGTTTGACCATTCGATTATGCCTAAGGCTTTTTGTTTTGAAGAGGGTTCTAGTGAAGAGTTGGTTGGAGCACCTAATCTTTCCCTGACCTCATCTATATTTTTGTCTACCAAGGAAGGTATATCAAAAACATAGGTTACCTTTTGTTCTTTGGTTTGGGAAAGTTGGGAAGGTGTTTGTTTGGTTGGCTTTTCTTCTCTAAAAGCGAGAGCGATAACAAGCAGTACCAACAAAACTCCGCCAAGGACCAAAATGATTTTTTTGATCTTGTCTATAATATTAGGTTAATTTTGAGATTTGGAGATTGTGAACAAAGGGGTCAAATGCCTAAATTAACGTAGCCGTATTTGCTAGACAGGAGTCGGAAGTCTTCGATTTTTAACTTGAGCCCCGTGGCATCTGTGGGCACATCAAAGACGGCATAACCTTCTATAGGGACATTAGGGTGAACTTGTTTTAAGAAAAGCCCCTCTTCGCCGCTCAATTCCAGGGCCGTTTGGCCATCTGTGCTATGTTCAAAAACTCTGTTTTGGCTGTCGACAATTTTCAATTGCCCACTGTCAATAGTGCCGCTTTCTTTGCCAAGAAGTTCTGCTCTCAGATCAATAATTACAAAAACTCCCCCAGGCTTTACTTTTTGAAAACCATTACTAATAGAACTTTTCTTTTCTACGTTCAACACTTTCCACCTTACTTCGCCAACTTGGATTTCTTCCCCCTTGTTGACAGTCTTGACTGTTGGTTCTGTTTCAGTACTCTGAGTTGTTTTTTGGGTAGGCTCCGATTCGTTGGGTTGCGCCAGTACGCCAATAACGATTAACAAAATTAAGATTGCTAAGATACCAAGGCCGACTTTTTTGGCTTTGTTCATAATTTTACATTAATTTCTTAAATTTTAAATAGAGACTATCTTGGTGTCAAGGAAGTCCAGGGAACTATTTGTCGCACAATTTATGGTAAGATATAGTTGATGAAACTCAAACAAGCTTTGCAAGATTTTTTGGAATATTTGGAGGTTGATCAAGGCAAAAGTCAAAAGACTTTAGAAAACTATTCCCGTTGGCTTAAACGATTTTTAGATTTTTCAGGCAATATTTCAGTTAAAAAAATCAATTTAGCTTTGGTGCGCAAGTTTAGATTGCACCTAAATCGTCAAAGAGACAGCAGGGGAGATTCTTTAAGTTTAAAAACAC
>JAGGWG010000006.1 GCA_021157605.1 bacterium
AGTTGGTGTTGAAGGGGTCGAGGGAGAAGGAGTTGGGGGAGAGGAGGGAGTGGTGGGAGGAGTGGTAGAAGAGGAAGGCGGTGAAGGAAAGGGTGTTTGCCCAGATGTTTTTGGCTGGGTTTGTTTGGGGTTTTGTTCTTGAAAGGTAGGCTCTGAAGATATAGGCTGGTTGTTTTCTGGCTGGTTGTTTTCTGGCTCTGTTGGGTAGTTTGTAGGCATGTTTTTGATTAAAGACAAGCTTTGGGACGAAAATATCTTTGGTTTTCTCTGGCTTTTCGGGTTGTTTTTCTTACTGCACTGCCACCCGGGTCTCCTCCGCCAGATTCCCAGACCACAAATTTTTTAGTGACGTCTCCTTCTACATATATTACCACATGGCGGGGTCGGTCGGAAGGAGCAGAAACAACCAGATCACCGGGTTGTATGTTTTTTGCTGATACTTCTACCAGATATGGGTCACCAGCTAAAATAGAGGCTGTTCTCATACAATGCCCTTTTGGTGTGAGTCCTAAATCCCACAAAACGCGGCTAACATATCCAGAACAATCTAAAGCTTTAACTCCTGTTCTCCCAGTTGTGTTTGTGGGGCCGCACTGGGAAGCAAGAGAATAAGGAATGCCAGCATAGACTGCGGCTTGGCTAAGAATTTTATCACTGCAGCGGTTGGTGGTAGAATTGATAACCCCCTCTTCTTCGTGATTAAAAACATTGGCCATATGAGCCAAAGGTACTTTTACTAATTCTCCCGGCAAGCCTTTTGCCAGTTCAGACACAACTGTCCCCAAAAGAAGGAAAAAACCCAAAAAGATAACAGCTATAACCAGAGTGGCTGTAGAAAAAAGACTGCCAATAACAGTCAAAGTTTGGCCTTTGTTTATTGGTAGGGAGGAAGTGATATTTTTTTTATCCATTGTTTATCTTATTTTAGTTGGGATTACCATTACTCTTTGCCCGTTAAGATAATCAGGCCAATCCCCCCACTTTCTTTTATAATTAAGTCTACAGCCTCCTCTACGAGGGTTGTTAAAGTAAAAGTATCCTTGGGTGTCGTATCCTTTAGCTACAATTATATGACCAAAACGGTTTCGCGAGCTCTTATAAAGACCTGTATAGACAATAACCGGATAGCCAGCGTCAATTGAACGCATAGCCAATATTTTGTTTTGTTTTACTTTTTTCCACCTAGTGTTAGTAAGTTTGTTAAGAGTGGCAACAACGCTAAAACTGCTTAATCCCGCAGCTCTTAAAAGTTCTGTGGTAGTAAAATATTTGCCAGTTAAAAAAGCAATAACCATAGCTGCAGAAGCTCTGCCGCAGTGCATACTTCTATCTTGGGCTATGCAGGGAACAGGAAGGTGTTTACTGGAGAGAGTAGTGTTTTGTCCAGAACAGCTGATTGGTCCAGGAGTAAGGCTTTGGTCTTTGGCAAAGCCGACAATAACGGTATCTCCATGACCTATGCCTAAAGCAGACAAAACTTCAGGTTGGGCGCCAAAAGTGTGGCCAGTAGAAGCGCTAGGCCCCCACTCGTATCCAGCCACCCCTACTACATATTTATTAGTTCTTGGTGAAAAAACAATAACTTTAGTGCCCGGAGGCGGATTAGTGATTTTTCCATTTTTTGTCCAGCGAGAGTTAACTATCCAAGGTTCTAAACTGGCAGGGGGACGGCTAGTGCTTCCTTGACCGCGCCGGCCATTTTCAGGGGGTGTCCATACTTGGCGAGAGCTATCGCAACCAGAGCAGTTTTCTTTAAAGTTGGTTGTATTTAAATGAAAATCTATTCCCTCTCTGCCTGAGGTGGGCCAGTGCTTAAGATGTTGCCAGTCTTCTTGGGTAACTAGGTGGGATTCAAGTGATATTTTACCTTTAACTGCTGGTGCCCGAATTCCCTCGAAACTTTCTGTTGTTTCGCAATTTCCTGTAGATAAACCATAACTTACCCCAGCTGCATCTCTACCAATTAAAAAACTGTAAATATCAGAAAAAGAGAGAGATTTGACTATACTAAAAGCTAAAACAAAAGCACCGATTAAAAGAGCTACAATAATGCCAAACATCAATGCTGATATAATTAGGTATTTTGAGGCTTGCATACTATTTTGGTGATGCGGCTTCAGATATTTCTTCTGGTTTGGTGGTAATGAGTTTATGTTCGTGATAAGAGGCCAAAATATCAATTACTGCTTTTTGTTTTCCTGCAATCATCAGGGTTTGGCCAACATCTAAATAAACCAAAAGACTCTTTTCACCTTGATGCAGGTGGAATACTTCAGTGACTTTATCTGAGGCCGCTGTTGTTTGTTTTAAAAGCATTGTTAAAGCCGAGTTATAAACTACCGCGCGTCCATATTTAGAATTTAAAAAGTCTTCTACATCTTGACTGATAACTGTTAAACCCAACCAATACTTTCTTGCTCTTTTCGCGAGCGCGTAAATAAATTTAGCTGAGTCTTCATGTTGCATCATTAACCATGCCTCATCAATAATCATTAATCTTTTCTTAAAATTTTGTTTTACCATATTCCAGACATAACCTAAAATCATATACATTGCGATTGGTCTTAGTTCTTCCTCTAAATTTTTAATGCCAAAAACAATAAAGTTTTTGTCCAAATCAACATTGGTAGGGTTGTTAAAAAGTTGGGCAAAAGTTCCCCGAGCATATTTGTCTAAAAGTGTTGCCAGACGCCCTCCCCCCTCCATACTGGCTAAAACCTTTTGCAGGTCTGAGATTAAGGGGGGAGGGTTTTTGTGGCTGGAGACATCAGGACCAATATCTTTTAAAGCATAGGTTTCAAAAAGAGCTTTTTCCAAAATGCCTTCTTCTTCAGCACTAAGTTTTCCACCCACCATTAAAGCAATCAGTCCTTTTATTCTAATAATAGCTTCTCTTAAAATGTTTTCTCCTGATTCTTTGGTGTTTTGGGGCAAATCAAAGGGGTTGATATGGTGAGGAGATTTCAAACTAACATCAACAAAGGTGCCGCCAGCAGCGCCAGCTAAATTTTTATACTCACCTTCAGGGTCAAGAACAATTATGTCTGTGCCCTGGATAAGATAACGCAAGGCTTCTAACTTGGCTAAGTATGATTTTCCTGAACCCGAAGTGGCAAAGATAATTGAGTTTGCATTGGGTAGTTTAAAGCGATCAAAAATCACTAAAGACGAATTAAAGGAGTTTATGCCATAAAGAATGCCTGAGGTAGAGGTGATATTTTGGGAAACAAAAGGGAAAAAGGTGGAAAGAGAACCAGTATCAAAATTGCGCCATACTTGTAACTCGTCTATATTAAGAGGCAGAGAAGAGTTAAATCCTTGCAGGTTGCGGAATATAGCTGGTTTAGTAATTATCATTTTTCCTCCTAGATCTGATTCTATTTCTTCTCTGAAAAGCTTGAGTTTTTTTAGACTTCGGGAGTAGATAGTGATGTAAAAACCGACAAGAAAAAGTTTTACTTCTCCTCTTTGCAGAGAAAAACGGATTTCCTCAATATCTTGGAGCGCGGTTTCTAATTCTGGATCAGAAACAAGCCCTTTTTCTTTTTCCATCCGCCAAGTAGCCTCTAGAGAGGCTAAACGGTGTCTTAATTCTTTTAAAATCTGAGCGTTTTTTTGAGGATAAACAAAGATAGAGATGTCTAAAACAGAGTCTTTGTTAATAATGGAGTTAAACCAGCCGGGAGAGAGATAGCGGGGAAAGCCAAAAGCAAAAAGAGTAGTGATATAAAACTCATTAATTTTTAAGTAATTATTGCTTAGGCGCACAAAAGAAGGGGCAATAATATCTTGTAAAGTTATCTTCCCTTTTTCCAATAGTTTTTTGGCTTGTTTATCTGGTTTTTTCATTATTTTTCTTTAGTGATGTCCAAATGCTTTCCAAGTCTTCCAAAGCTTCACCGTTTCTTACTTGGGCACCCGGGTTATAACAAGAAAAGAAAAGCTCTATTAGTTCAGGGTTAGTGAGTTGCGCTACCTGCAAGCCTATGCCAGCCAGACCAGAAGCAGCTACTTTGGTTCGTTCAAACAACTTTCTTTTAGCTTCTTTATAGCGACGCAAAACTATTTCTTGTGGCGGACCTGATATTTGAAAACTTAGTTTTTGCCAAATACTTTTTGGGTGTATGGGTATAGGAGCATATCCTATAATTACATAAAAAGATTTATCCATAAGAGTGCCTAGGCGTCCTAACTGTTGGATAAAGTTAATGTATTCATAAGTTTCTATTCTTAGGGCATCAGTGGGTTGCTGGGGAGCTAGTGTTTTTAGTTTTTCCAGATAGGGATCCAGGTTTACTGGTCGAGATTGAATTAAAATTTGGATGGGAAAATCCAAAGCATTAAGAAAGGTTTGAAAAGCATATAAAATTTGTTCTTTTTCGCGATTAGCGTAGAGGTCAAAGTTGATCCCCGAAACCTTTAAAACTGCCCGCAGTTCTCCGTTTTGGAGAACCACTAAATTATCCCTAATGTCAGCAATAGGGATAATTTGTTGTGTTGCTAAAGCTGAAGGTGTTTTTTTAACCATCTTTTGCTGTTTATTATACCACTTTTATTTTTTGTTTTTAGATAAAATAGAGTTTTGGGAGTGGGGTGTTGCTAGAAAAGTAGAAGGAACCTCTTGCTTTTCTTTTTGCGGCAGGTTTTTAAAAGGTTTTATTTTTATTTTTATATTTAATTTTTTCTGTCTGGCAACAATCCTTTTTCTGCTTTTCTGCGTTGGTATACCGTATATAGATATTTCTTCATGGAGATTTTGCAGACGGCTGCTCAGGCTTTTGGGGGTAGAGAATTTGTGTCTTTTTTTCTTTTTGCTTAATATTTTGACTCTAGGGGAAACAATTGTTGTTTTCCAAATAAATATCTTTGGACTGCGAAAAAAGCTCAAAAAAGCAACAATGATTTGGTCCATGTTTTGTTCTTGGAACTTGCCAAAAGCCAGAAATGAGGCTGAAAGCCATAGAGGCAGGGTCAAAATTATGCCCACAAATATGCTTAGACCAAATATTTCTAAGGTTTTAATAATAATAATAGCGGGGATGCCGCCAGCCAGCAGATAGAGAAATTGGCGGAAGGTTAAAGGGCCAATAACTTTGTCTTCTAGATTAATTTTTTGTGGGACTTTATAAAGCATAAATTGTTATCTTGGTTAATCTTGTTTAGGTTTTTTCATTTCATATTGTACATATTTATCCCTTCCTTTATCTATTTGTTGATAGTATTCATTTCGACTTTGGGGTAGGGGGCTTGATGAAGGTTTAGATTCTGTTTGGGGAGGAGGCAGTTGGGCTTTGGATTGTGCCTCTTTAACAACACCCTGAACAATCTGTCTTAGTTTTTGTTGTTCTTGATCAGAAAGAGGAGAGACTGATTCTGGGGTTTGGCCTTGGGCTATTTTTTGAATATCATTAGAGCTTAAAGAGACGCCCCTTTTACCGGTTATCCTATTGACTATACGTCTTGTTTCTTCATTAATGGTTCTGTTTGTGATTTCTATTTTGTAGTTATGCATAGCTTGTTGTTCATCTTTTTCTTTGGCAGAACTCTCTAAAAAGAGGAGTGCTTTTTCTAAAATTTCATCCGGTTTCTTGGCAGCAGGAAGATGATAGTTTTGCATTATACTAACAGCATCTTCATAATCACCCCTGCTTAAAAGATCTCTAGCCATTTCTAACTCACTTTTTATAGTACTAATAGCTTTTTCCCTGTTGCCTAGGATTGTTTCTCTTTGACCAATAATAGATCTTATTTGATTTCCCAGAATTTGAGCCTTTCCTATTTCAATGTTGATTTTATCAGCTATTTTATCTCCTAATTCTCTAATTGATTCTGGATTAACAGAGACTGCTTGGGGATTTTCAAACTCCTCATTTGTTTCTTCAATAATTTTTTGCACTTGGGGTTGGTCTGCTACTGGAGAATCAGGGCGAGGGGCAGTTTCTTTGGGCATATTGAAGGTTCTTAAATCAGTCATTAAGAGTTGATCAGAAGTGATATTTGCCGTGCTTGCCAATTCCCCCAGTGCTTTTTCGGCATCATTTTTTTCCTTGACATTAAAGCTTGAAAGCTTTCTGATCAAAGCACTCACAACAGCTCTGATCTCGCCAATGTCTTCTGGTTTGACATCACGCAGTAGTGTTTCGTCACCGTTTTTGATTGCTTCAAATAGTTTTCCGGCATTGAGTTGTTCGAGCCTCTTGGACAAAAAATCAACGGGTTGAGAAGCATAGTCAGAAGCTTTGGCTAAATCTTCGCCACCACTGCGTTTAATAGCATCTACCAAAACAGGATCAATGGCTTTTACATTGCCCTTATTTTTAACTAAAGCAGTGAGATAGCGTTTTTCTCTAAATTCTTTGTCTGTTTGTTCTATTTGTTTGGATAGGCCCTCTTCTAATTCTTTATCTTTACCTATAAGATTATACCTCATTATACCCATTGTTTTTCTGACCTGTGGTTTTTGCAAAAGCCCATAGGCCCCTTTCCGCAGGCTTCTTTGCAGTCCGCTGTATTTATAGGCTTTTTTGCCTATATCTTTTAATGGTCCAGTTATTTGTCCCATTTCATTTAATAAGCCGCTAGCCATACCAAAAGGCACCACTACAGCCAAAAGGCTAATAAGAAAACCCAAGCCAAAAGCAAAGTAATCTAATTTATGGGGTGTTTGTTTTGGTTCAAGAGTTCGGATATTAATAATATTGCTGCTGCCTGTTTCTGTATTAGCAGACTCGCTGCCAGAGGATTCGTTTTGGGTTGATTCTTCTGTAGTTGGGGCTTGTTCTTCATTATTTTCCTCTGCAGCTTGGGCTGTTTTTAGCTTTAGGGGAAATAGTGTAGACACTTCTTTGCTGAACTCTCTAGTTTTATTTTGGATTTTGGCTATAGCTGGTTGTTTAATCTGCTGGCTCATTAATCTGCCTCTGGCGGCATTGTTGAGCATAAAGCCAACCCAAAATATCGCAAAAATTATGGGGCCAGTGATAAGCCATCTAATAAACCAGTCCATCCATTTTTGAGAGAGAGAACTCAAGCCCGGTATTTCCAGTTTGAAAAAATAAAGGAAAAAGGCCAAAGGAGAAAATATCACCAAAGCCAAGATTATATAAGCTCTGGTCCAAAGGATAATACCTACAGCCAAAAGCAAAAGTACGGGTAAGAGAAAAAGTAAAAGGATAAAGAAAACAATAGCTATATCTAATGGCGCTACTATAATAGAAAAAGCACCTGCTCCTATTGCGCCAATCCCACCCAAATACCAGAGCCAGCTGTAAAGATCAACCATATTTTGGATAAACTTTTCTGGAGTGCCAATAAAAAGATTGGTTAAATTTTGGGCAAAATCAATAAAAAAGAGACAAATAGAGTAGCTGAGATTGGCTAAAATAATTCCTACAATCAAACCGGGCAAAACTTTTTTGATTTGGTATTCTTCGTATTTAATATGGAAAATATTAGCTAAAGCAAAAACAATAAAGGCAATAAACACCAAAATATCAAGTATGCCAACTACTGACTGCCAAGCGGTTTTAAAAGCCTCTCTTCCTTTAATAAAGTCAGCCAACCGGTATTGTTCTACTCTTTCGGGCACAATTTCAAATACCTTATTTTCGTTTGGCTGATTTTCTTCTTGTGCGCGAACCGCAGCTGGCAGGAATAAACACCCAGACAATAACAGAATGGCAACAATGATTAAACCTATTTTTTGGTTCATTTTAACTCTTTAATTGGTTTATAAAGGCGCGGAAGCAATTACCCCCCAAGTGATACGCAAAAGGGCGGTAAGCAGGTTGCGGATAGTATTTTTTACATAATCCAGTATTTTGTGGAAAAAGCCACTACCAGAGTCAAATTGGTCGTATCCTTCCTGTATTCCTGTGTTAAGAGCGCTTATTTCTCCCTCAATTCTGTTTTTTTCTCGTTCGATCTTGTCTCTTAAGTCCTTAGGAAGGTCTTGGTAGTTTTCTTGTTTTTGTAAACAGTCAAGATAGTCATAAAGTTTGGCTTCGTAGTAAAGGGCAATTGCTGCTCGAGTGAAAGCTTTAGGTAGGTTGGTGCCTGTTATGGCTCTGGCTATTTTATTAATTGCTGATGCGCCCAAACCACAAGCTATTCCTCCTCCTACAGCGCCCCAAGGTCCTGCGGCTAGGCCTGATGCTATGGCTCCTATAAGGCAGCCTTTTATTTGTTGCTCTGAGACTGTTTCAATGTCTGTTTTGTTCCACATTTGTTGTATAGCACTCCCTAGTTGGTCAAGAACTTCACTTATCGCATTTCTTCTCAAGGAGGATTCAGCGACAGGTTCAGCCGGGTCTTTAGGGATAATGCTTCTGAAGAGACTGTTGTTTTCTTGGCCAAAATTTGCTACCGGCACTTTGTTGGTGCTGTTTTCGTTTTTGGCATAGGTTTCATTCCAAGTGTCAAAAATTTGTTTTACATCTGCCGGAGGGTTGTTTAGATCAATAGGATTATCAGGCAATTTGTTTTGGCAGTTTTTAACTATTTGTGGTGTTACCCGTACATAAGAATCAATGCTTGGATCAGATAAATAGCCAACCTCGATATTAAATCTCCCATTAGCGGATACATATTGGCTGTATAGATTTTTATAAGGGGATAGCATAGAGTCAGCGATTTCTTGTGTTATGGGCACAAAAAATGATCTACTATTCTTTTCTCTTTTTAGAAAGAAAATACTGGTGTTGTTTCGGGCAACTTCTCTTTTGGCTTCTTCAAGACTACCAGCAAATAAAGTTCCTATCCTGGCAATTTCGCCATAGATATTATCAGCTTCAGAGGGGGTTACTAACAAAGACATTCTTTTCTCTACAGGGATAGAGCCACTGAGACGGAATAGTTCAGCTTTTTTTTCTGAACATACTTCTTGCACGCTTGTGCTTATGCCTTCTGGATCAGGGTTATAAAGCAAATAACAAAGTTTTCCTGACGTGCCTGTACTTGTCTTAAAAATAAAGGTTGTGTCCCCCTTTTTTGTTTCTATTGTTTCTGTTTTTTTGTTATAAAACCATTTTACTGTAGTTGGGGTTGGGGTTAGGTCAGCTGCTTGGGGTTTGTGATAACGATTAAGCACAGCAATGCCGCTAAACATAAAAAGTAGTAAAACTATTAGGACTAGAGAAATAACCTTTGTTTTTTTGCTTAAATACATAGACTAAATGTTTGCTGATAGGTTTTTAGTTTTTCCCAAACTTTTTTGTTTTTGTCTTTCAGCTCTTTTACTAATTTGCATCCTGTTTCTTCTTGCCCGCTTTTTATCCACCAATAAGCCAAAAAGGCTTTTTTAAATACAGGATTTTTGGATTGGTTGTAGGTTTGGATGATTTTTTGGCTTTTTTTGAATTTAACCATTTTTATTTTATCAATTTTTTCTACAAAAAGCATTAACAAGGTGTAGACAACTTCATAGTTTTCTTGTTTGTCTTTAATTGAGGCGAGTTTTTCTTCTGCTATATCCCATTTTTGAGAATCAATAGCTAAGCTGGCTTCTAAAAAGGCAATTTCAGGGTGTGCTGGTTCAGTGAGTTTGGCTTTATTGAGTGTTTTCTGGGCAATTTCAGGTTTTTTTTGTTTAATTTGAGCTTTGGCTAGCCAAAGATAGGTTTCAATGCTGTTTTTGTTAAGTCTTGTAGACCAGATAAAAAGATTTTCAGCCTGATCGTATTTTTTGTTTGCTAAAGCGATTTTGCCTAATTCTAAATAAGGAGCGTATGAGGCGGGAGTAAGGGCTAAGGCTTTAGACAAAAGGATAGCTTTTTCCTTTTTGGGGGCAGCTTGGGCTTGGCTGAGAAAGTATTTAGCCCATTGGTGACGAAAATCACGCAATACAAACCAAATAATAAGAACAAGTATTAAAAATACCAGCAAAAGAAAAAAGAGAATCTTTAAAACTTTCCTTGTTTTTTGCACAAGACTATTGTATCAAGATTTTAGTTGATTTGGGGCCAAGGCTGAACAATGAGTTCGTTATCAGGTTTAATATAGGTTTTTTTCTTAAGAGCTAAAAAAGCGGCTTCAGTGACAAAAGGCATAAAAGGGTGAAGCATTTTTAGAGAATTAACTAAAAGAAAAACCAAAAACAATGAAGTGGTTTTGTTTTTGTTTTTAAAAGCTTCTTTATTTTCCTCAATGACCTTGTCGCAGAAATAGTGCCAAAAAAAGGTGTAAGCGGACTTAAGAGCTAAGTCAAAACGAAAACTCTCAATATTTTTCTCTACTGACTTAAGAGTGGTTTTAAACTCTTTTAAAGCTTGTTTTTGAGAAGGAGAAAGCTTGAGTTGTTTAATCTCTTTATAAGATAAAACCTTACTTTTTTGAAGATTAAGAATAATAAAGCGGGTGGCGTTCCAGATTTTGGTGGCAAAATTGCGGCCAGCAGTATAATCTTCTTCTTTAAAACGAATCTCTTGGCGCCAACCTGCTTTAATAGCCAGACCAAAACGAACTCCATCAGCTCCGAATTTTTCCCATAGTTCTAAAGGATTAATTCCTGTGCCAAGAGATTTGCTCATTCTTTTGCCCTCAGGATTAAGGATTGTGGAATGAATATAAACTTGGCTAAAAGGAATTTTCTTTTTAAAGAAGAGGCCAGAAAAGATCATTCTGGCTACCCAGAGATAGATAATATCTTTGGCTGTAAATAAAGACGAGGTGGGGTAGAAGTTCTTAAGGTCTTTGTTTTTAGCATCTTTTTTAGGATTTCCTGTCCAGCCCAAAGCAGCAAAGGACCAGAGAGCAGAAGAAAACCAAGTGTCTAAAACATCGTCCTCACCTTTTAAAGGTATTTTATGCCCCCACCAGATTTGGCGGGAGATGCACCAATCCTTAATGTTTTTCATCCAATCAAGATAGACTTTTTTATAGCGCTTGGGGATAAACTCTATTTCCCCTTTTTCCACTACTTGGGAGGCCTTTTTGGCCAAAGGCTTCATTTTTACAAACCACTGCTTAGACAGTAGGGGTTCAATTTTGGTTCCACAGCGATAACAAAAAGCAACATTGTGTGAGTAAGCTTCTTTTTTGGCTAAAATCTTTTCTTTTTTAAGATCAGCTTCAATTTTTGCTCTAGCTGTTTGGATATCAAGGCCCTTGTAAGGAGTGGGCTTTATAATTTTTGCTTCCTCATTAATTACTTTAATAGCTTTTAATTTATGAGTTTTGGCAATCTCAAAATCTAAAGGATCGTGGGCTGGTGTAATTTTTACTGCGCCAGTGCCAAAATTTATATCTACACGTTTATCAGCAATAACGGGGATCTTGCGGCCAACAAGAGGTAAAATAATCTTTTTACCAACTAATTTTTGGTATCGTTTGTCTTTAGGGTTAACAGCTACAGCTGTATCTCCCAGCATTGTCTCTGGTCTGGTGGTGGCTACAGTAATAAATTTAGTTTTGCCCTCAGGTTTAACTAAAGGATAGTTAATATACCAGAGAAAATTTTTTTCTTCTTTGTATTCTAGTTCAATATCAGAGAGAGCGGTTTGGCATCTTGGACACCAATTAATTATGCGTTCTCCTTGATAAATCAAGCCTTTTTTAAGATATGCTTTAAAGGCGTTTTTTACTGCTTCTTGGTAGCTGGGGTCAAGAGTAAAGGTTGTTCGGCTCCAGTCACAGCTTGCTCCTAAAATTTTGAGCTGGTCTAAAATAATCTCTCCATATTTTTCCTTCCACTCCCAGATTTGTTTGATGAATTCGTCTCGTCCCAAATCTTGGCGCTTTTTTCCTTGTTTTAAGAGCTCTTTTTCCACTACATTTTGGGTAGCGATCCCAGCGTGGTCAATACCTGGGACCCAGAGAGTTTTAAACCCTTTCATTCTTTTATAGCGGACAACAATATCTTGGCAGGTAGCGTTAAGGGCATGCCCCATATGTAAAGAACCAGTGATATTAGGAGGCGGAAGCATTACCGTGTAAGTTTTTTTGCGGGCTAGAGATTCAGGTAGTTTGTCAGGATTAAAATAGCCCTTCTTTTCCCAAAGGTTGTAGATTTCTTTTTCTTGATCTTTTTCAAAACGAGATGGGATTTTATTCATAAAGAAGAGAGTTTTCTGCTAATGCTTTTACACTATACCAGGGGACTTGATGTTTTTTCAAGAAATAGCCAGCCAAAGCAATAATAGAGGCATTGTCTCCAGCGTATTTTTTTTCACAAAAAAGAATCTCTTTTTTGGGAAGAGCTTTTAGTAATTTTTGGTAAAGAGCGTCTCTAAATGCCTGATTAGCAGCTACCCCGCCGCCCAAAAGAAAACTCTTTGGCTTATATTTAGCGACCGCTGAAAATGTTTTCTCTACTAAGGATGTAATTATAGCGTCTTGAATAGCTTTAGCTAATTCTTTTTTATTTTCCGCAGTAATTTTTGTCTTTTGCACAGTCCGTACCACCTCAGTTTTTAAGCCTGAAAAAGAAAAGTCAAAATCTCCTGAGTTAAGCATTGGTGGAGTGAAATGAAATCGGCTTTTTTTAATTTTAGCAGCTTCTTTTTCAATAGCTGGACCTCCGGGGTATCCCAATTTAATCAGGCGGGCTGTTTTATCAAATGCTTCACCGGCAGCATCATCGCGGGTAGAGCCAATAACTTTAAACTTATCTTTCGCGTTCGCTAAAATTAGTATTGTGTGTCCCCCACTCACTACTAGCCCTAAAATTGGGAACCTGAGTGTTTTTGTTGGTTCAGAAAGTAAAGCAGAATAAAAGTGAGCAATGAGATGGTTAACTGGTATAATAGGTTTTTGCCCCAAAAAAGCTAACGTTTTGGCAAAATTGACTCCTACAAGTAATGAGCCAAGCAAGCCTGGAGAGTGGGCAACTGCTAAAGAGTCAATTTTCTTGATATTAATTTTTTGTTTGAGTTCGTGGATCATTATTGGCAGTGTTTCTGCGTGGATTCGTGAAGCTACCTCAGGGATTATACCTGAGGTTTTTTGGTGAATTTTGATTTGGGTGGCTGTTTTTTCCCAGATTATTCTTTTTTGGGAGGAGTCAAAAACTGCCACTCCTGTTTCATCGCATGATGTTTCTATCCCCAATATTTTCATAGGTTTTACTTAAGATTTTAAGATAAGGAAAAGAGAAGAAAAAAGCAATCTTTAAACTTGAAGACTCTTTGTTTTTGCCTTAAGCTTAATCAAAATGAAGGTGGAATTTGTAGACGAAAGATGGAGAAAAAAATGGGATCTCTTGCTTGCTGGTTCAAAGGGATCGTTTTTGCAGTCGTTTGCTTGGGGAGAGTTTAAGAAGGCTTTGGGGAAAAAAGTTTTTAGATTAGTGGTTTTAGAAACTACATCCAAAGCAGAATCTCCTTTTGAGGGTTCTACTAAGGTTTTGGCTTTAGCTCAAGTAATAAAGGAAGAGTTGCCTTATTTGGGGAGTTTTCTCTATATCCCTCATGGTCCTGTTTTTTTTAGTGCAGACAAAGAAAGAGTTTTTGAGAAGATAAAAGAAAAGGTATTTGCTCTTGCTCTTAAGGAGAAATCGTTTTGTGTGAGGTTTGAGCCAAAGGAGTCTTTGGATTTTGCTTGTAACCTTAAACACTATCGGAGTTCAATTCAGGCTCTTTATACCCTAAAAGTTGATTTAAAACCTTCTCTGGAAGAGATAATGGCTTCTTTTAAACAAAAAACCCGTTATAATGTGCGTTTGGCTACACGTAAAGGAGTAAGAGTAAAATTAGGCAAGGATAAAGACTTGAGGGAATTTCTGCGTCTTTTAAAGATTACTTCTAAAAGAGATGGTTTTAGTATTTATACAGATGAGTATTACCAAAGGCTTTATAAGGTTTTTAAAAAAGAAGATATGGTAGAGCTTTTGGTTGCTGAATACCAGAATGAAGTCTTGGGTGTGTTTTTTTGTGTTTTTTTTGGCAAGGAATCTACTTATTTGCATGGAGCTACAAGCAACAAGTATCGCAACTTAATGGCTCCTTATGCTTTAATGTGGGAGGCAATAAAGAGAGCCAAAGAAAGGGGCTGTCGGGTTTTGGATCTTTGGGGAGTGGCGCCGGAAAATGAGATTAACCATCCTTGGTATGGGTTTACTCGTTTTAAACGTGGCTTTGCCCCCAAAGATCCTGTTGTTGCTTATCCGGGAACCTACTTTTTAGTTGTTAACAAACTAAAATTTTGGTTTTATCTTTGGCAAAAAATAATCAGGGGCAGGAGGATATAGATATATGAAAGCAGTGAAAAAGATTTATTGGCATCTTAAAGCTTGGGTGGCTAATTTGATTTTTGGTTATCCGGCAAAGTCTTTGAAAATTATAGGGGTTACTGGGACTAATGGGAAAACTACCACCTGTTTTTACCTTGATAGTATTTTGCAAGCAGCTGGTTTGAGCACTGCCAGAATGACCACAGTTGATTATCACTTAAATGATTCCCCAAAGGTAAATCCGGTTCATTTAACAACTTTTGACGCCTTTAGATTGCAGCGGTTTCTTAAGCAAGCCAAACAGAAAAAAATTAATTGGGTTGTTTTAGAACTTTCTTCACATGGCTTGGCTCAAGATAGGGCTTTGGGGATTGAATTAGAAGGCGGGGTAATTACCTATGTTTCCCGTGAGCATTTGGATTTCCATATTTCTTTGGCTGATTACTTTAGAGCTAAGGCCAAGATACTGGCAATGATAAAGCCGGAAGGATTTGCAGTTCTTAATCGTGATGATCGTAACTTTAATTACTTTAAATCTCGCCTAAACGGAAAAAAGCTTCTTACCTTTGGCCTTTTGCGAGGGGACATCAGGGCTGATAGGGTTAAATATCAGGCTGACGGCGTAGATTTTCTTTTGGTTACCCCTTTAGAAAAATTAAGAGTCAAACTCAAGTTGCCGGGGAGGTTTAATCTTTATAATGCTTTAGCTGCTTCAGCTGTTGCTTATGGTTTGGGTATTAAAGGAAATGATATTCGTAAAGGGTTGGAAAATTTGGACTATGTGCCGGGAAGAATGGAGGAGATAAAGGTAAAAAATCAGCCTTTTAGGTTAGTGGTTGATTATGTGCACACACCTGACGCTTTGGCTTTAGTTTTGGAGGAAATGCGTCAATCTGCTAAGGGGCGCTTAATTATTGTTTTTGGTATGCCCGGAGAAAGAGATCCCAGCAATCGCCCATTAATGGGCGAGGTGGCGCAAAGAGCAGACATTGTTATTATTACTAATGAGAATCCTCGTTCAGAAAAACCTGAAGATATTATTAACCAGATTGCTTCAGGGGTAAAAAATAAACAGGAAGGTAAAAACTTGTTTAAAATTGTGGACAGAAAAAAGGCTATTAAAAAGGCTATTGAACTTGCACAAGCAGGAGATCTTATTTTAGTGGCTGGCAAGGGACCGGAGAACTATATAGAGACCAAAAAAGGGATGATTCCTTGGGATGATCGTTTAGTTTCCCGTCAGCTTATTAAAGAACATTTGGCTCAGCAAAAAGATTTTTCATGAAAAGAAAAAAATTTATTTTAATTGATGGGCATGCTTTGCTTCATCGAGCTTTTCATGCTTTGCCAGAACTGACCACTTCCAAAGGAGAATCAGTCAATGTGGTTTATGGATTCTTTTTAATTTTTTTAAATGCTATAAAAGAGATTAAGCCAGATTATATTGCTGTTTGTTTTGATCGGCCAGAGTTAACTTTTAGACATAAAAAGTTTAAGGCTTACAAAGCGCATCGTCCCAAAACCCCTGAGGATCTTTTGCAGCAGATTCCTTTAGTTAAAGAGGGCTTGGAGGTTTTTGGGGTGCCGGTTTTAGAAAAAAAGGGTTTTGAGGCTGATGATTTAATCGCTTCTTTAGTGCGTTTGATTAAAGAGAAGTATCCTTGGATAGAGGCGATTATTGTTACCGGAGATTTAGACACTTTGCAAGCAGTGGGCAAAGGGGTAAAGGTGATGACTCTACGTAAAGGGATCACTGATACTGCTGTTTATGATGAGGCTGCAGTAAGAGAGAGGTTTGGTTTTGCTCCCAAGCTGTTGGCTGACTACAAGGCTTTGCGAGGTGATCCTTCTGATAATATTCCGGGGGTAAGAGGCATTGGAGACAAGACTGCTAAAGAGTTGGTACAAAAGTATGGTTCTTTGGAGGAAATATACAAACATTTACAAAAAGGCACACTGAATGTTCAGGATAGAATTTTAAAACTGCTTCAGGAACAAAAAAAAGAGGCATTTTTAAGCAAGGAGCTGACTCTGTCTCAAGACAACTTAAAAATTGATTTTGGTTTAAAAGATTTTGCTTTTAAGGGGTTTAGTCAGGAAAGAGTTTTTCGCTGGTTCCAAAAAATGGAGTTCAAGTCCTTACTAAACAAGATACCTCATTTCAAAGAACAACCTTCCTTGTTTGGGGAAAAGAGTCCTGAGAGTGAAAAAGAGTGGGAATTGGTTGTTTTAGAACCATCTTCTCTTAAGAATTTTTATCAAAAGCTTAAAAAACAAAAAAGGTTTGTTTTTGATGTGGAGACATCATCTTTAGACAGGGATTTGGTAGGTATTTCTTTTTGTTTTTCTAAAGACAGAGCTTACTTTTTACCTTTAGCTGATTTTTCTGATTTTAAATTTAAAAATAAAAAGAAGGTTTTTTATTGGCTGAAAAAGATTTTTGCTCTTAAGATACCTAAAATCGGTCACAATCTTAAGTATGATTATAAGATTTTAAGACGTTATGGGATTGTAGCTAAGCCTCTTTTTTTTGACACTATGATTGCTTCGTGGCTTTTGGATCCGGAGACAAGAAACCATAGCTTAGATAGACTTAGTTTTGTGGAGCTCGGGTATCAAAAAATTAATAAGGAAGAGTTTTTTGCTAAGGGCAAGAAGTTTGATCTGCGTCAACTTCCTCTTAGCAAAATCGCTGCCTATTCCGCTGAAGACAGCTGGGCAACTTTTACCCTTTATCGCAAACTATACCCAAAAATTAAGAATTTAAATTTAAAGTTTGTTTTTCAAAAAATAGAGATGCCTTTGGTTGAGGTTTTAGCTTTAATGGAAGAATGGGGCATTAAAATAGATGTTGGTTTTCTAAAAAAGTTGGAGAGAAAAGTTGATAATCAGATTGAAAAAATTAAAAAAGAGGTTTTTCATTTAGTTGGACAACGTTTTAACCTTAATTCCCCTTTACAGCTTCGGGAAATTTTGTTTCAGCGTCTCAGGTTGGATAGCACGAGAATCAAGAAAACAAAAACAGGGCTTTCTACCGCTGCTTCTGAGCTTGAAAAAATGAAAGGAGAGCATAAGGTCATTGATTTGATTTTGCGTTATCGCGAATTAGCTAAACTTAAAAATACTTATTTAGAAGCTTTACCTAAAATGGTTGATTCTTCCCAAAGACTTCATACCAATTTTAACCAGACAGTTACTGCTACCGGCAGATTAAGTTCTTCTGAGCCGAATTTGCAAAATATACCTGTGCGGACAAAATTAGGATGTTTGATTAGAGAGGCTTTTGTGGCTGACAAAGGTAAGGTTTTGGTTGGGGCTGATTATTCCCAAATTGAATTGCGCATTGTTGCTCATTTGTCCAAAGATCCTAATATGATTAAAGCCTTTTTAGCAGATGAGGATATCCATACCGCCACAGCCTCTTTAATTTATAAAGTGCCTGCAAAAAAGGTAACTTCAGAAATGCGTCGGGTAGCCAAAACAGTTAATTTTGGTGTTATCTATGGTATGAGTCCTTATGGTTTAGCACAATCTTTAGGTGTGTCTCAACAGTATGCTCGCCGCTTTATTAAAAAGTATTTTATCTTTTTTCCTAAAGTCAAGGCTTATACAGAGAAAACAATTAAAAAAGCAAAGAAATTAGGTTATGTTGAGACTTTGTTTGGGCGGCGGCGCTATTTGAAGGATATTAATTCGCGCTTACCTGATTTAAGAGCAGCGGCTGAGAGAGCGGCTATAAATATGCCTGTGCAGGGTACGGCTGCTGATATTATTAAGTTAGCAATGATAAAAATTTTTCGAGATAAACGCCGTTTTCCCTCTTTAAAAATGCTCCTTCAAGTGCATGATGAATTGGTTTTTGAGGTGGACAAAGCTGATGAAAAAAAAGCCAAACAATGGGTTAAGGAAATAATGGAAGATATAGTGAAGCTTTCAGTGCCGCTAAAAGCTGAAATATACTCAGCTTCTTCTTGGGGAAAGATGAAAAAATAATTTTTTTATGTCTGTTTTAATTTTTCTTGGTGAAGACGAATTTTTAACCACAGAGTTGGCTCGTTCAGTGGCAGAAAGATTTAAAGCAGACAGGGTAATAGTTGAAAGCGAAGAGGATTGGGCTGGTTTTAATTTGCGTCAAGAGGGCTTATTTGCTCAAGGGACAAAAAAGGTAGTTTTTATTAAAAATCAATTGCGCCGGAAAAATAAAAAAAGAATAGAAAACTTAAAAAATAGTTTAGATTCCAATCATTTTATTTTTATTGAAAATGAAAAGAAGAAATTTTTTTGCCCTCGCTTTATTAAGCAAAAAGCCAAACTTTTTAATGTTGATGTTTTGAGTCGTCGGTACTCTTTTTGGAAAAAGGTTGCCGGCAAAATGGGTGCAACTTTAAGTTATGCTGAGTTTCAGGAAGCAGTAAGTTCTTTGGGCGGCAACCTTTCTTTGCTTTGGACATTATTAGCGCAAAAGGCGCTTATTGGTCGGCCTTTGTCGTACTTATTAAAAAGTTGGTCTTGGGGCAATGTTTTTGCTTTGATAGAGGCTTTTCACCAAGGATCTTTAGTCCGGGTTTTGCAAGAAATAAGATCACTGAGGCTTAGTGAAGCAGATCCTTTGCAGGTTTGGTATTTGCTGGCAAGTGAATTTGTTCGTCTTTATCAATTCAAAAACGGGGTTCCTCTTACTGTCCATCCTTTTGTTAAACAGAAATTGAAACAAACAATAGGTCTTTATAGTTTAGAGCAATTAGAAGATATTTTGGGCCAACTTTATGAGACAGATCTAAAATTAAAAACCGGCTTTTTTGCCGGGTCTTCTTCCCAAAAACATAACTGGGAAGTTATTTTGAGTTTTGTTTTTTGGTGGTTTTTTTCTTTTGATTCAAAGAAGTATTCAGCCAGATACTGATCCTTTTTTTAAGACGGGATCCTTTGTTGCGGTGAAAAACCTTTTCTTTGACCGCTTTATCCACGTATTTGTAAAAGAGTTTTAAGCTTTCAGTTGCATCTTTTTTCTTTTTCTTGGCTAAAGCTTGGCGTATCTGTTTCCTCAAGAGGCGAATTTTTTTCAAATAATAAAGGTTTTGTCTACGATTGCGTAGGGATTTTTTCAGAGCTTTTTTAGCTGATTTTGTTTGTGGCACAGAGATATTTATTTTTGAACAAAGCTATCTTAAAGAAAGATTAAACAAAAATCAAGGTTTTTAAATTTGCCCCTAATTTTTATTGATTAAAAATTATGTTTAATATATATTAAAAGCGCATATGGCTATTGAGGCGAAACAGGAGGTAGTAAAGATTTTGCAAGAGAAAGACAACTTTTTGATTTCCACTTGTGAAAGCGGACGAATTAGCGCTCTGGCTTCTATTTTAGCTTTGGGGCAAATTTTAAAACAATTAGGCAAACGCTATATCCTTTTTGTGCCAGAGTTACCTAATAAAAAGATAGATTTTTTGCCTTATTACCAGGAACTCAAAACAGAGATTGTTAGTGAAAATTTAGTTGTTTGGCTGGCAGAAAAAAAAGCCAGATTAAGAAAAATTGTTTGGGAGAGAAAGGATAAAAGACTAAAGCTGGAACTTGTTCCTTTAGAGGGGCAGTTCACTCCTCAAGATGTTTCTTTTGCTTATAGCAAACCAGATATTAACTGTTTGTTTTTTGTGGCTTCACCGCGTTCCTGCGCTTTTAAAGAGATTGAAAAGTTTAAAGAAAAATTAGTGGTTAACTTGGACTATCATCAAGACAATGACTTTTTTGCTGCCCTTAATTGGGTTGATAAAAAAAGCGTTTCTATGGCTGAAATGATGGTGGCTTTAATTGAGTCTTTAGAGTCAGCAACCAAAAAGACTATTCATAGTCCTGATATTGCCACCTTGCTTTATTTTTCTTTGTATTGGGCAACCAAAGGTTTAAAGGGAAAGATTCCAGCCAAAACTTTTTCTGTTGCTGCTCAGCTGATTTCCTGGGGGGCGGAAAAAGAAAAGGTGGAAGAAAGTTTTGAAAAGAGGTGGCCAGCAGATTTTTTCTCTCTTGTAGCTCGAATTTGGCAAAAAGGAAATTGTCAGAATAAACGTTTTGTGGGTTCTTTAAGAATTAAGAACAAAGATGAGGTTGCCTTGTGGGAGAAGCACCAGAAACATATTTTAAGAGAAATCCGAAACAAAACAGCAGAGATAGACGAGGTTTTTTTAGTGGTAAAAAACTCAGGACAAACTGAGCTTTGGGTATATTCTCAAGACGACCCTCAAAAGTTTATTTGTTTAGAGGCAGATTGGATTTTTAAAAAGCCCCCTTTATTCCGTGCTCAACTCAAAGTGCCTTTTGAAAAAGCAGCAGAGAAATTAAGCAAAAGCTTATTTTAAATTATAAAGCGGGACCCAGGTAAAACGGCGTCTATTTAGTGGCCAGAAAACAAAAGAGAGTTTGCCAATAATAAATTTTTTAGGCAGAGGTCCCCAGATGCGTGAATCATTGCTTGCTGGCCGATTATCTCCTAAGACAAAGTATTCGTCTTTCCCTAGTTTGATCTTTTGAAAACCAAAGCTGGGAATCTCGCCTTGGTAATAAGATTCACCTAAAAGTTGATTATTGATGTAGATTTTATTTTCTTTTATTTCTATTGTTTCTCCGGGTAGACCAATAACTCTTTTAACGTATAAATCCTGTCGGGTGCCGGGAAAGCGGAAAACTACCACTTCTCCCCTTTTGGGATTTTGGAAAAAATAGCTTGTTCTGTCTATCCAAGCGAATTCATTGTTTTCAAGATTTGGATACATACTTTGACCGCTAATTGCCATTGGTGCTCCCACAAAAAAATAAACAAAAGCTAAAAAGCTGAAACCTATACTTATTCTCTTGATAATACCCCAGATGATAATTGTCTTTTTGTTCATAAGCGGCTGACTGAGTTAATAAACTCCCCTAACTTTAGTGATGCTTTAATAACTTTTTCAACTTTCTGATAGGGTAGCTCCAAAGTGTTAAGACTGATTAAAAAAGGAGGGTTTCGGGGTGGTGCTACTTTCAAAAGCTCAATGAGTTTTTTTTCTTCTTGGAAAAAAATAAACCAAGGAAGTGTTTTGTATAGAGACTGCCAACTAGGTTGTTGTTTTAATATTTCTTTTTGCTTCTTTTGTAGTTGGTGTCGTCCAGCCTTTCCCAGTCTGGTAAAAAAGGTTAGAACCGGAATGCGTTCTCCCAAAAATACAAAAACAAGATTAGCAACAATGGCTGGAAGAACTAACCACGGTAAGTTGCTAATCCAGGCAGAGATAGCCAAAAGAATAAGAGAAGCAAGACCAAGAATTGCAAGAATTGTTCTGGTATCCAGAAAACCTATTTTTGCCTGTTTAAGATATCCTTGGTTTTGCATTTCTAATAAAAGAAGGTCCTTAAGTCGCAAAAGAGAATGGGGGATTATTTCTTTCTCTGCTTGTTTTTCTATCTTTTCAAGATTAACTCTATTTTGGTTAGCAAAGAGGAAATCCCAAAGAATTTTTTCTGGATAAGTCAGCGAAGGGTCGCTTTTGTTTTTGCCAATAATGATTTTGCCTTCTCTTTCTATGAAAATAACAAGATTTTTTTGGGCCCAGTCAGCTAAGGTGGCGGCAATAGCTTCTGGGGTAAGGCGTTTATAATAAAGATAGCTGTTGGCTAAAAAAGATTGGGGTATTGAGGTGCCATAAGAGGAAGAGGGATAGAAGTAGTGTCTCCAAAAAAAGATTGCTGTTCCCAATAAAAAGATTAACAAGAGGGCTGTGTAAAGATAAAGGTACTCCTGAATAGTATTGACAAGTGTTTGGGTAAAAGGAAGATGGAAATCAAAATCGCTTTTTGCTTCCCAAGAAAGAGAAGAATAGGGTTCAAGTGAAGCCTGGGCTTGGTAGGTGTTTTTGGTTGTCTTTTGAGAGTGTATAGAGCCGCCATGAATAAGGTAGAGACGGGGTTTTTTGATTGTAGCTTGCTGGGGCAAAATAATAGAAAGATCAAGGGTGGGAATATAGGTGTGGGGTTCTTTAGTGAGGGGAACAAATATTTCCCAGAACTTTTCTTTATCTTTTTGAGAGGTGAGTCTGGTTTTATAACTTAAAGATAAATTAGGGAGATTGGGAAATAAAACTATTAGGCGGTCTTTTTGATGAATTAGGTTAAACTTGGTTTTTCCTTGAGCGGTGTTTACCGAGACATTAAAGGCATCTTTGGGTATAGACCAGCTTAACGCTGGTAAATTACCTGGTACTTCAGAAATCTCAACTTTTGTTTCTGTTTCAAAATTATCTTTAATCTTGACTTCTATCTTGACTTTATTTATGATTGAAAAAACTCCAGAAAGGTTTTGAGCGTTAACTATTTGAGATTTAAGAAAAAAGATAACTATCAAAGGTATTAAGAAAGCTAAAGTGAGTTTTGACTTGATCATTTAGGTTTATTATACTAAAAACTCTGCTAATTTAATTTTTAACTTATGCCCCAGACCATTTTCGAGAGATTAAAAAAGAAGTATCAGAGAAACAAAGAAGATACTGGTTCCCCAGTAGTACAGATAATTGTTATTTCAGAAAAAATTCAGGATTTGTCACAACACCTTAAAAAACATCCTCATGATATTGACGGGCGTTTAAGTTTGCTTAAGTTTTTAGCCAAAAGAAGAAGGCTTTTGGCTTATCTTTCTAAATTCGAAACTAATGTTTATAAAAAGGTTGTTAAAGATCTGGGCCTTAAGGCTTAAAGTTTTATATGAAGCAAAAAACGTACTCTAAAGAGTTTGACTGGAAGGGTAAAACTCTAAAACTGGAAACAGGCAAATTGGCTCATTTTGCTGATTCAGCAGTGCGGATAGATTTTGGCAAAACCACTGTGCTTTGCACAGTAGTGGTCAGCAAAGAGCCGCGTGAAGAAGCTGACTTTTTTCCTTTACTTATAGATTATGAAGAAAAATACTATGCTTCAGGAAAGATCTCAGGGAGTCGTTTTATTAAAAGAGAAGGTCGGCCTTCTGAGGAAGCAGTTTTAAACGCCCGTTTGATTGACAGGCCTATTAGGCCTCTTTTCCCTAAATACTATCGCAATGATGTCCAGGTAGTGGTTACTGTTCTTTCTTATGACCCCCAATGCCCGCCGGAAATACCTTCTATAATTGGTACTTCTTTGGCTCTTTCAATCTCCCAAGCTCCTTTTCAAGGTCCAGTAGGGGCAGTCAGAGTAGGGATGAAGAATAATGAAATAATATTGAATCCTTCTGATGAGATAGAGGGATTAGAGCTTGATCTTAAAGTGGTAGGAAACCGGGAAAGAATTTTAATGGTTGAGGGTTGGGCTAAAGAGATTTCAGAAAAAAGGATGCTGGAGGTACTGCGTTGGGCTCATAAGCAACTTCAATTTGCCATAAAGGTTCAAGAGGAATTTTTAGCTAATTTAGATATTAAGAAAGCCGAGTTATTAATATCTGAATCTGATATCCATGTTAAACTTTCTAGTTTGTTGGGTAGTAAAATTAAAAAAACACTCCAGCTTAAAAACGAAGAAAAACGTCAAGAAGAGCTTAACCGGTTTGAGGAAAGAGTCCTTAAAGAGTTTGAAGGGGATTATAAACAGATAGAGATTCAAAATGCTTTTAATGATCTTATCAAAAAAGAAACCCGCCGCCTAATTATTGAGAAGGGATTCCGCCCTGACGGAAGAAAATTAGATGAGATTAGACCACTTAATATTGAGGTGGGCGTTTTGCCGCGTACTCACGGCAGTGCTCTTTTTTCTCGTGGGGAAACACAGGTTCTTAGCATTACTACCTTAGATTCTCCAGCTAAAGAGCAGTTGGTGGAAACAATGGAAGAAGAGAGATCCAAACGCTTTATGCACCACTATAACTTCCCCCCTTATTCTACTGGAGATATTCGGCCATTGGGTTCTCCTTCGCGCAGAGAGATTGGTCACGGTGCTTTGGCAGAAAAGGCTTTGCAAAATATTATTCCTGACAAAACCTTTTTTCCTTACACTATTCGTGTTGTTTCTGAAGTGCTTTCTTCTAATGGCTCAACTTCTATGGCGGCAACTTGCGCTTCCACTCTTTCTTTAATGGATGCTGGTGTGCCAATCAAAAGTCCTGTTGCTGGAATTGCTATGGGTTTAGTTACTGAAGAAAAAGATGGCAAGATTACAAACTATAAAGTACTGACCGATATTCAGGGGGTAGAAGATTTCTCCGGAGATATGGATTTTAAAGTAGCTGGCACCAAAAAAGGAATTACTGCTATTCAGCTTGATGTTAAAATTTCAGGTATTAGCTTTGAGATAATAGAAGAGGTATTTGTCCGTGCCAAAAAGGCTCGCTTGTACATTCTTGAAGAAATGGCAAAGGTTCTTCCCCATTATCGTAAACAAGTTTCTCCTTTGGCACCAAGAATTGAGGTGTTAAAGATTGATGCTGAAAAAATTAGAGATGTAATTGGTCCAGGCGGAAAGACTATAAGAGAGATTATTGCCCAGACTGGTGTTGAGATTGATATTGAACCAGACGGTACAGTCTATATCTCTTCTGAATCAGACAAAGGCAATATCAAACAGGCAAGAGAGTGGGTAGAGAATCTAACTCGCGAAATTAAGGTGGGCGAGATATTTAAAGGCAAGATAACTCGGATAGTAGATTTTGGTGCTTTTGTTGAAATTTTACCCGGTCAAGAGGGTTTAGTGCATATTTCTGAATTTTCTGAAAAGCGCATTGACAATATCCGCAATTTAGTTAAGGTTGGTGATATAATTCCAGTTAAGGTAATAAAAATTGACGAATTAGGTCGGATAAATCTTTCTGTTAAGGCTTTGCCTTCTAATTTAAAAAAAGGTTTGCCTTTTAGCTAACAATGACTCGCTCTTGGGATAAGTTGAAAAAAGAGGTTTCTGTTTGTCAGCAATGCGGTCTTTACAAAACAAGAACCAAAGTTGTTTTTGGTGAAGGAGGTTTTGAGAAAAAGGTTGTTCTTATTGGTGAAGCCCCTGGCAAAAATGAAGATTTACAGGGTCGTCCTTTTGTGGGTTCAGCTGGCAGGGTTTTAGACAAAATGTTGGGGCTAGCAGGTCTTTCCCGCAATGATGTTTTTATCACTAATGTAGTTAAATGTCGGCCGCCGCACAATCGGGATCCTTTGCCAGAAGAGATAGAATCCTGTTTTCCTTTTTTGCGAAGGCAGCTGTTTTTAATTAAGCCAAAATTAGTTATTACTCTGGGTCGGTTCGCTTTGTCTCGGTTCAGTTCAGGCTTAATCAGTCAAGTGCATGGAGTGCCAAAGAGGGTAAAGTGGAGGTTTAAAAATAAAGAAATTAGTTTTATCCTTTTTCCTGTTTTTCATCCGGCGGTGGCTTTGTACAGGGGAGAATACCACAAGATGTTGGTCCAAGATTTTAAAAAAATAAAACGAATTATTAATTTAACTAAAGAGTGATTTAAAACTAAAAATTATTATGAGTCAAATTCAGGATTACCATCCAAACGGGCAAAACAACCAAAAGACAGTTCTTAATTTTGAGGAAATGGACGTATTGCGCATTATTCCTTTGGGCGGCTTAGGAGAGATTGGCCGCAATATGTTGGTTTTAGAGTATGGCAATGACATTATTATTATTGATGCCGGTATTATGTTTCCTCCGGAGGAAATGTTGGGTATAGATTTTATTATTCCCAACACCCGTTATCTTGATGACAAAAAAAAGAATATCCGCGGTATTATTATTACCCATGGGCATGAAGATCATATAGGAGCTTTACCCTATGTTTTGCCTCGTTTGGGAAACCCAGTGATCTATACTGCTCCTTTAACCAAAGGTTTAATTGAGGTTAAGTTGAGCGAGTTCAGTTTGCAGGCACCCCGGATCGAAGTTGTTAAACCGGGTCAAAAGATAAAATTAGGAGTTTTTGAGGTTGATCCTTTTGAAGTTAATCACTCTATCCCCGACACTTTAGGTTTGGCCATTGATACTCCGGTAGGTCTGCTAATCCATTCTGGTGATTTCAAATTTGATTTTACTCCTGTGTCTGGTTCACCTATTAATTTGGCCAAATTGGCTGAATTGGGCAAAAAGAATGTTTTAGCTTTATTTTCAGATAGCACAAACGTGGAAGTTCCGGGCTACACCTTGAGTGAAAAAACTGTGGGTGAGAACTTTTTCAATATCTTTAGTCAGGCAGAAGGAAGGGTTATTGTTTCCAGTTTTGCCTCCCTAATTAATCGTATCCAGCAGGTATTTGACGCCTCCAAGCGTTTTAATCGCCATGTTTTTCTCTCTGGAAGAAGTTTGATTGGCAACGTAAAGGTAGCTTTAAAACTTGGCTATCTTAAAGCTCCAAAAGATCTTTTAATTGACGCTCATCAATTAAAACAACTTCGTGATGATCAGGTAACAATTATGTGTACTGGTTCTCAAGGGGAAATGTATTCTGCTTTAGTGCGTATGGCTTCTGATGATCACCCCCATATTAAGATTAAACCCGGTGATACAGTAGTAATTTCTGCTTCCCCCATACCCGGCAATGAAACAGCGATTAACAGAACAATTAATAATCTTTTTCGGCGAGGAGCAAAGGTTATTTATGGTCGCGAACTGGATATCCATGTTTCTGGACATGCTGCCCAGGAAGAGTTGAAGATTTTTTATGAGATAGTTAAGCCCAAGTATTTTATACCTGTACATGGTGAAGATAGGCATCTGATTTTGCATTGCCGTTTGGTTCAAGATATGGGTCATAGCCCCAATGCTGCTTTTGCTTTAGAAGATGGTCGGGTTTTAGAAATTGATAAAAACCAAAATGCGAGATTGCGGAAGGAGGTGGTTCCTTCTGGATATGTGCTTGTGGACGGATTGGGAGTTGGCGATGTGGGTGATGTTGTTTTGAGGGATAGGCAGGCAATGAGTAAGGAAGGAGTTTTTATGGTAGTTTGTATTGTTAATAACCGCACTAAAGAATTAGTCAGCAGTCCAGATATTATTTCTCGCGGTTTTGTTTATATGCGCGCTCACGAAAAATTAATTCAAGAAGCTAGAGGCAGGGTGCGAAGTATTATGCAAAAGTACAGCCAAAAACATCGTGGAGATTGGAGCCATGTCAAAAACGAACTAAGGGACAGAATAGGTGAGTTTTTGTTTCAAAAAACTAAGCGCCGTCCTTTGGTTCTGCCAGTGATTATTGAAGTTTAGATTTTTAAAAGTTTGGTTTGAGTTAAAATAACAAAAAAGCTATAATAAGCAGGTGGCAAGAAAGAGAAGGAAGAAGAGTGAAGAAAAAGAAATAAAGTCTCTCGAGTCCCAAAGAGAACTTTTTGGGATTATTCTTTTGGCTTTAGCTCTTTTCTTTTTGTTTTCTCTTTTGAATAAAGCTGGTATAGTTGGCTATTACTTTAATCAAATCCTTTTCTTTTTGGGCGGCTGGGCTGCTTGGTTGTTGCCTTTTTTGCTGCTCCCTCTTATTTATATGCTATTGCGCAAAAAAGAGGTTTCTTTAAATATCCTCTTGGGCGAGCTATTTATATTTCTTTCCGCAGCTTCTTTGCTTTCTCTTTTAGGTATGGAGAAAGCTGTTATTAATTGGCAAGGATTAGGAGGGACTGTTGGGGGAGTTCTGGCTTTTGTGTTTTTTAAGCTTTTTTCTTTTTGGTTTAGTTTTTTCCTTTTGGTTCTTTGGTTTTTGGCTGGGCTGATTTTGAGTTTTAACTTTTCTTTGAGTTCTCTGGTTTCAAAATTTAAGCCTGTAACAAAGACTGAAAGAGAAAAGAAGAAAACAGAGGAACCTGTGGTGGCTTCTTCCCCTTTTCAAAAAAGAGGCCTTACTCTTTTTCCTTTTGCCAAAAAGCAGACCGAGACAGAGGGAGATAAAGAAGGCAAATACAGTATTGCAGTAGTAGACAAAGATTGGAACTTTCCTCCTATTGATCTTTTGGATGTTGAAGAAAAGAAACCTGATGGCGGTTCAGTTGAAAAAAGAGCTGAGATTATTAAAAAAACTTTGGCTGATTATGATATTGAGGTGGAAATGGGGGAGATTAGTGTGGGCCCAACTGTGACCCAGTTTACCCTAAAGCCTAAGACTGGGGTCAAGTTGAGTCAAATTGTTTCCCGGGCTGATGAAATCGCTTATGCTTTGGCTGCTCATCCTATTCGTATTGAGGCTCCTATCCCTGGCAAATCAGCTGTCGGCGTGGAAGTGCCTAATCAAGAGCAGGCAATTGTCAGGTTGCGCAGATTATTACAATCCAAAGAGTTTGCTCAGCAAAAATCTCCCCTAGCTTTTCCTTTGGGCAGAAATGTGGCTGGCAAGCCTTTTATAACTGAGCTTACGCGTATGCCTCATCTTTTGGTGGCTGGAGCTACTGGCACAGGTAAGAGTGTATGCTTAAATAGTATTTTGACTACTTTTCTTTTTCGTAATTCACCCAAAACTTTTAGATTGATTCTGGTTGATCCTAAACGGGTGGAATTTACTCTTTATAATGATATTCCCCATCTCTTGACCCCAGTTATTTCTGAAGTTGATAAAACCATTAGTGCTTTTAGATGGGCCACAGAAGAGATGGACAGACGCTATGTTCTTTTACAAGAAAAAGGCAAGCGGAATATTTTAGAGTTTAATCGTTCTGCCAAACCTGATGAACGTTTGCCTTATATTGTAATTATTATTGATGAGCTGGCTGATTTGATGGTTCAGGCCAGACGCGAGGTAGAAGCTTCAATTGTGCGTTTGACCCAGATGGCTCGGGCTACAGGAATTCATTTGATTTTAGCTACTCAGCGTCCGAGTACAGATGTTATTACTGGTTTAATTAAAGCCAATATTACTCACCGTATTGCTTTTCAAGTCGCTTCCCAAATTGATTCCCGCACAATTTTGGATCAAGGAGGGGCGGAGAAACTTTTGGGTCGGGGAGATATGCTTTATCTTAGCGCTGATTCGCCTAAACCAAAGAGGCTTCAGGGTCCAATGGTTACAGAAGAAGAAGTACGCAGAATAACTAATTACCTCAAAGAAAAAGGATCGCCTCACTATCAAGAAGAAATTACTTCTGCCAAGCCTCAAAGTGTTGGTTTAGGTAGTGATGGAGATGAATTGTTGGAGCAGGCGATTGAAGTGGTTTTGCAGGAGCGCAGAGCTTCAGCTTCATTGTTACAAAGGCGGTTGCGTATAGGTTATGCTCGCGCCGCTCGTTTAATTGATCTGCTGGAAGAAAAAGGAGTTGTTAGTCCCCAAGAAGGTTCTCGTTCGCGTCAAGTTTTAATTGATGAGCAAACCTTTCAAGATATGAAAGAAAAAGGTTTGTTTTAAATAGGTATTATGGAAGCAAAATTTTCTCGCCGCACAATTGAGACACCCAAGAGTTTGGGTCGGACCTTGCGGAGCAGACGTCTAAAAAAGGGGATAACTCTCAAGGAGGCGGCTCAAAAAACAATGGTGCGCAGGCACTATCTTTACTATCTCGAGACTAATCAATTTAAGCTTTTGCCTCCAGAACCTTATGGTTCTTATTTTGTTAAGCGGTATGCTGATTTTTTGGGACTTAACACTGAGGAAATAATGGTATGGTATCAGCAGGAGATTGGTGCCAGACAGAAAGATTCTGGCATAGTTAATCCTCCTGAGGAAGTACGTTTTTCAGTTCTTGGCTTTTTCCGCCAGCGTTTACGTTATTTTATTTTAGGTGGCTTGGCGATTTTGCTTTTGAGTTCTTTTTTGGCATATGAAGTAGTAGGTTTTACTCAAGGTCCCTACCTAAATATTGTTGCTCCCGAGCAAGAGGAGATAAGCACTAAGGAAGTTTTATTTACTATTAGAGGGGTAGCTGACAAGGAGTCATCTTTAACTTTAAATGGTGAGCTGATAGAGCTTGATTCGGGTGTATTTGAGAAAGAGGTAGTTCTTAAACCGGGGCAAAATCGCTTTGTTCTTGAGGCTCAAGATAATTTAGGGAAGAAAACCAAAAAGGAAATTGTTATTTGGCGTCTTTAGTTTGACGAGCTACTTGGCTCTGCTCTAAAATTAAAGTTAGAAAAACATAATTTTTAACTATGCGAGACAAACGCAAGGAAGCGATTAAGATGGCTTTAGAACAAATTGAGCGCAACTTTGGCAAAGGCGCAATTATGCCTTTGGGCGCCAAAGAGGCGTTGGATGTAGCCACTATACCCACCGGTTCTCTTTCTTTGGATTGGGCTTTGGGAGTTGGGGGTTTGCCGCGAGGAAGAATTGTCGAGATTTATGGCCCTGAGTCTTCAGGAAAAACAACTTTAGCTTTGCATGTAATTGCTGAAGCCCAAAGAAAAGGAGGTTTAGCTGCTTTTATTGATGCTGAACATGCTTTTGATCCAGAGTACGCCAAGCGTATAGGCATTAACCTTGAAGATCTTTTAGTTTCTCAGCCTGATACTGGTGAGCAGGCCTTGGAGATTGCTGAAACATTAGTGCGTTCCAATGCTTTAGATGTCATTGTGGTTGATTCTGTAGCTGCTTTAGTGCCTCGGGCAGAAATTGAGGGTGAGATGGGTGAGTCGCAAATCGGTCTTCAGGCGCGGCTTATGAGTCAGGCTTTGCGCAAATTAGCTGGAGCTATTTCCAAATCAAAGACTATGGTTATCTTTATTAACCAGATTAGAATGAAGGTCGGGGTTTTGTTTGGCAATCCTGAGACAACTCCGGGTGGTTTGGCTTTAAAATTTTACTCTTCAGTTCGTTTAGAAATTAGACGTATTGGTCAGATTAAAAAAGGAAATGAGATTATTGGTAATCGTATAAGGGTTAAGGTGGTTAAAAACAAAGTGGCTCCTCCTTTTAAAACCGCTGAGTTTGATATTCGTTACGGTCAGGGTGTTGATAAAGTAAGTGAAATTTTAGATGTAGGCGAGGAAACAGGAGTTCTTTCGCGCAAGGGAAATACTTATTATTTCGGCAAACAAAAATTAGGCGTTGGTCGTGAAAAAACGTTGGCATTATTAAAGGAAGATAAGCGTTTGGCTCAGCGTATCAGGAAAGAAATAGTGGCAAAAATGGAAAAATGAAATGGTCTGTTAAGAAGAGAGGGCGTTTTTGGTTGGTTCAAGGGGGTAGAGAAAAGTTTTGGCTAACACCGTATTTTTTTAAAAAGCTTTCTCCTTATTTTAAACAAGGGGTTGGGGCTGAAAAGATAAAAGAGCTTATTCTTTCTTTGCTCAAAGAAAGAGTGATTTACTTTTTGAGCCTTAGGGACAGAAGCGAGTTTGAAATTAAAAACTATGTTTTTAGATTGCGGCAGGAAAAGTTTTTACCCCAAATTATCAAATGGCTTAAGCATTTAAATCTTCTTAATGATTATAGTTTTGGTTTAAAGTTTGTTGACTATCAAAAACAGCGGCTTTTTGGCCCTTTTTATATTGCCCGCCAGCTTAAGAACAGGGGGTTGAATGAAAAACTTGTTGAGGAAGTTTTGTTAAAGAGCTATACTAAAGAAGAAGAGAGAAAAAAAGCAAGAGCGTTGTTTAAAAAATACAGCCCCAAGAAGCGGCTTAAAAATATCAAAGAAAAGGCAAAAATGCTGCGTTTTTTCTCTGGCCGGGGTTTTAGCAGAGAAATAATTTACGAACTAATGGAGGATTTATGAACAAAGAGATTAAAGAAAAAATATACGCTTCCCTTTATTATCTTGGTGGTTTGGGTATTATTTGTTTTTTGAAGAGATCAACTTCTTTTGAGAAGTTCCATGCTGTTCAGGGTTTGAGTTTATTTTCTTTTTTCAGTCTTTTGGTTATTTGGCTGTTTGTATCTTTATGGTTAGTGCCTATTTTATCCTTTCTTTCTATAATAGGATTTTTAGGGGTAATATTTTGGCTAGGTTATGGTTTAAGTTCAGTTTGGCGCGGTCAAAAACTTAATCTTTCAGGATTGGAGTTTGTATCTCGTCCCTTTTCTTCTCGTTTGATCGAGGAGGTTTAGATGAAGGTTAAAATTGTTGCCACAATTGGTCCTGCCTCTGGAGATTTAGAGGTGCAAAAAGAAATGGTGGAGGCCGGGCTTTCAGTAGCACGGTTTAATTTTTCTCATGGTCAAAGAGAAGAGTTTAAAGAGTGGGCACAAAACTTTAGGTCCCTAAGCTCGCAAACAAAACAACCAGTAGCTATTTTACAGGATCTTCAGGGTCCACGATTAAGATTAGGAGAGTTAAAAAAAGAAAAAACTCTGTCTTTAGGGGAGGTTCTAAAAGTGGGTGTGCGTCGTTCGGGCAATGATTTGGTTTTAGATAATCCTGAAGTATTTGCTGATATTAAGCCTAAAGAACGCATTTTAGTTAATGATGGAGTAGTGGTTTTGCGGGTAAAAAAGAAAAAAAACCATAGTTTGGTTTGTGAGGTGGAAAGAGCAGGCAAAGTTAGAAGTCATAATGGAGTTAATCTGCCTGATTCCAAAATTTCTTTCCCTTCTTTAACTGAAAAGGACAAGGAAGATGCTTTGTTTGGTTTAGAACTCAGAGTTGATTACATGGCTTTATCTTTTGTTCGCAAAGCTGATGATATTAGACAGTTCAAAAAATACCTTGGTCATCGTAGTAATTTTAGGCCTCTTATTATTGCTAAAATAGAAAAACGAGAGGCAGTTGAAAATATAGAGGGAATTTTAAAGGTAGTTGATGGAATTATGGTTGCCAGAGGCGATCTTGGTATTGAGATGCCGCGAGAGGAAGTACCCTTGGTGCAAAAAGAGCTAATTAAAAAAGCGATTGCTGCCGGCAAAGCAGTGATTACAGCTACGCAAATGTTAGAGTCAATGGTTAAAAGACCTTTGCCAACGCGGGCAGAGGTAAGTGATGTTGCCAATGCAATTTTAGACGGGACAGACGCGGTAATGCTTTCAGAAGAAACTTCTATTGGCGATTATCCAGCGGAGGCTCTAAAAGAGATGGTTAAAGTGATTAAGGAGGTTGAGGAGGCTTATGATAATAACAGGTCAATTGGCCAAAAGCTTATTTCTGAAGTAGATGTTTTGGGTGAAGCAGCTTGTCGAATGGCTCAGGAGGCAAAAGCCCGTTATATTGTCTCTGTTACTAATTCAGGCCACACTGCCAGAATGATTGCTAAGCATAGACCAAAGACTCCTATTTTGGCTCTTACTCCTTACGAAACAGTGTGGAGACAGCTTAGTTTGGTGTGGGGAGTTACGCCTTTGCTTCTGCCAATGTTTCATACTACTGATGAGTTAATTTATCAAGCGACTAATTTGGTTAAAACTAAAAAATTAGTGAAACCTAAAGATAAGATAATAATCGTTGCTGGTCATCCAGCTGGCAAAAGAGGGCGGACTAATCTTTTGAAGCTTCAAATTGTATGAGAAACAAAATTATTTTTTGGTTTCCGGAAATTTCTCGTCGGGATATATCTTTGGTTGGGGGCAAAGGGGCAAATTTAGGAGAATTGAGTCGAGCCAACTTTCCTGTCCCTGAAGGTTTTTGTCTTTCCACTAAAGCTTACTTTGATTTTATTCGCCAGTATAAAATTGACGAAATTATTGAGGAAGAGCTGACAGCTCTTAATTATGAAGATAGTGAATTATTGCACAAAGCTTCTGCTGTTATCAAAGAAGCGATTTTAGATGCTCCTTTACCCAAGAAAATTGAGGAAGAAATTATCAAAGCTTATGAAAAAATAGACAATAGTTTTGTAGCCGTACGTTCTTCAGCTTCAGCTGAGGATTTGCCAGAAGCATCTTTTGCTGGTCAGCAAGCTACCTTTTTGAATGTTAAAGGAAAAGATAAGCTTCTTGAAGCTGTTAAAAAGAGTTGGGCTTCTCTTTTTGAGGCAAGGGCGATTTACTACCGCTTTGTAAATAATTTTGATCATCTTAAGGTTGGCCTCTCAGTAGTGGTACAGCGAATGATTCAATCTGAGGTTTCAGGAGTGATGTTTACTGTTGATCCTCTAACAAATAGAAAGGATCTAATTTATATTGAAGCAGCCTATGGTTTAGGAGAAGTAGTTGTTTCTGGTGCAGTTAGACCTGATCGTTATTGGGTTAAAAAACGTTCTTTTACTATCAGTAAAAAAGATATTTCGCGGCAAAATTGGATGCTGAAAAAGCAGGGTTTGGGGGACAGGCGGGTACCAGTAGCTTGTTCTTTGCAGAATCAACAAAAACTTGCTAATGAACTAATTATTCAGTTAGCCCGCTTGGGAAAAAAGATTGAAAAACATTATGGTGTGCCTCAGGATATTGAGTGGGCAATGGAGAAGGAGAAACTCTACATTGTTCAGGCTCGTCCTGTTACCACATTGGAAAGAGGGAAAAAACAAAAGGAGGTTAAGGCTAAACATATTTTACTTAAAGGTCAGGGTGCTTCCTCGGGCCAAGTTTCTGGCAAAGTGGTTATTATCTCTTCACCAAAAGAGCTGAATAAGGTCAAGAAAGGGGATATTTTGGTGGCAAAAATGACTAATCCCAGTTATGTGCCAGCAATGAGAAAAGCTGCCGGTATTATTACTGATGAGGGTGGAGCAACCTCCCATGCCGCTATTGTTAGTCGGGAGTTAGGTATTGCTTGTGTGGTGGGCACAGAAAAAGCTACAAAAGTGCTTAAAAACAATGAGTTGGTTACTGTTGATGGAGAAAGGGGGTTGGTTTATGCCGGTGATGCTGTAATTAACAAAGAAGTTTCGGTAATAAGCCACAAAAAACTCCCTAAAACAAAAACTAAAATTTATGTCAATTTGGGCGAAGTGGCAGCTGCCAAAAAAGTGGCTAAACTTTCTGTTGATGGGGTCGGGCTTTTGCGGGCTGAGTTTATGATTGCTGAAATTGGAGTTCACCCCCGTTATATGTGGGAAAAGGGGGAAAGTGGGAAATTTGTTAAGCGTTTAACTGAAGGAATCAGGGTTTTTGCTCAAGCTTTTAACCCCCGGCCAGTGATTTATAGAGCGACAGATTTTAAAACCAATGAATATCGCAATTTAAAAGGGGGGGAGAAGTATGAAAAAACAGAATCTAACCCAATGCTTGGGTATCGAGGGGCAATGCGCTATATTCAAGAGCCGGATCTTTTTGGGTTAGAGCTGGAAGCTTTAAAGAGGGTTCGCCGTCGCTACAAAAATGTTTGGTTAATGATTCCTTTTGTGCGCACTGTTGATGAGATGAAAAAAGTTTTGTTTTTGCTCAAAAAAGCAGGTTTAAAACGCAGCCAAAGTTTTAAGGTTTTGGCTATGTGCGAGGTTCCTTCTACCGTAATTTTAGCTGATAAATTTATGGAAACTGGCATTGATGGTTTTTCTATTGGCTCCAATGATCTCACCCAGTTGCTTTTAGGTTTAGATAGAGACAATGAAAGATTAAGTTTTGAATTTGATGAGAGAGACCCGGCTGTAATCTGGGCAATTAGGAGAATTATTCGCTTAACGCATCGCAAAAAAGGCTTAGTTTCTATCTGTGGTCAGGCTCCTTCTCGGTATCCGGAGTATGTTAGATTCTTAGTTAAAGAAAAAATTGATTCAATTTCAGTTAATCCCGATGCAGTGGAAAAAACTAAAAAAATGGTGGCTGAAATAGAAAAAGAGCTTAAAATTAGCAAATAGGAGCCGAATTTCAAAAGGGTTATTTAGCAGCAGAAGCGCTGCTTTTTTTTGTGTTCGTGGGGATAACGCTGACAAAGGTTTTTAGACGAGTTTTTCCGTAAAAATTGCTTTTCTTTTTTTTAAAAAACTTCACCCGGCCCTGTTTAAGAGCAAAAATGGTAAAATCTTTACCTAAAGCAACGTTCTCGCCCGGGTTATATTTAGTCCCTCTTTGGCGGATAATAATTTCTCCAGCCTTAACTATCTGGCCGTCAGTGCGCTTAACGCCCAGCCTTTTGGATTCGCTGTCTCTACCCAGCCTAGTTGATCCTTGCGACGCCTTATGAGCCATAACCAAATTTAGTTTAGACAAAAAAACAATAAAGGGGAAATCTCTTTTTGTCAAGAGTTTTATCAGGGTATTTTAAAACTATTTTTAGTTTTAAGATTCCCCACTTTGTTTTGTTTTTAACTTTTTGTTAAATTTAAATACAGTATGGCTCGACCTGAATTTGTTCATCTTCACGTGCACTCGCATTACTCTATTTTAGATGGATTAGGCAAAATTGACTCATTGGTAGAGAAGGCAAAGAAGCTAAAACAGAAAGCTGTGGCTTTAACTGACCATGGCGTGATGTATGGAGCGGTGGAATTTTTTCTTAAAGCTAAAGAAGCGGGTATTAAACCAATAATTGGTTCTGAAGTTTATCTTGCCCCTAAGTCAATGGAAGATAAAAGCAGGGAGGACACTAACCCTTACCACCTTGTTCTATTGGCTAAAAACGAAGAGGGCTATAAAAATTTGATGCATCTTTTAACTTTGGCTCATCTTAAAGGGTATTATTATAAGCCGCGCATAGACAAAAAAACACTTAAAAAATATGCTAAAGGATTAATTGCCCTTTCTGCCTGTTTGCAGGGGGAAATCCCCCGTTTAATTTTAAGCGGCGCTCAAGACAAGCTCAAAAAGTCTTTGGATTTTTATCAAGAGGTTTTTGGCAAGGATTTTTATTTAGAGATACAGCACCATCCTAATATTGAGGAACAAGCTAAAGTAAATCAGGAAATAGTAAAAATAGCCAAAAAGTTAGGTATCAAGGTTGTAGCCACTCAAGACGCACACTACCTTGATATTGAAGACAAGGAGGCGCATGAAGCGCTTCTCTGTATTCAGACAGGCCGTTTTCTTTCTGATAAAGACAGAATGTCAATGGCTGAGGATAATTTTCATTTGGCTTCTACTGAAGAAATGGCAGAGGCTTTCAAAGAATATCCTCAGGTTTTAAAAAATACGCTGGAAGTGGCAGAAAAAATCGAGTTGGAGATCAAGCCTTCTGGAAAATTGCTTTTGCCCAAATTCCCTCTTCCTAAGGGATATACAGCAGAAAAGTATTTACGGGAGTTGGCTTTAAGGGGTTTGCGTTGGCGTTATGGCAGCTGGTCGCGCGAAAAGGCTCAAGCCTCTGAATCAAATAATTTTGAGGTTTCTAAAGAGGTTATGGACAGGTTGAATTATGAGCTTTCAATTATTGAAAAAACAGGTTATGCTTCCTATTTTTTGATTGTTGCTGACTTTATCAACTTTGCCAAGAACAAAGGCATAGCTGTAGGGCCGGGTAGAGGAAGTGCTGCTGGTAGTTTGGTTTCTTATCTTTTGGGTATTACTGACATTGATCCCTTAAGATATGGTTTAATTTTTGAACGTTTTCTTAACCCAGAAAGAGTTTCCCCGCCTGATATTGATATTGATTTTGCTGATGATCGACGAGATGAAGTTATCCAGTATGTTCGTCACAAATATGGCGAGGATAAGGTGGCCCAAATTGCTACCTTTGGTAAAATGGAGAGTCGTCAGGTTGTCAGAGATGTAGCCAGAGTAATGGGTTTAAGTTATTCTGACGGAGATCGAATTGCTAAAGCTATTCCTTTTGGCAGCAAACTTGAAGAAGCTCTAGAGGTTTCACCAGAATTAAAAAAGATGTATGAGAGCGAAGATCAGGTGCAGAAGGTTGTTGATTTGGCTAAGCGTTTGGAAGGGGTAGTGCGTCAGACTGGTATTCACGCTGCCGGAGTAGTTATTGCTCCTGAAGAGTTGCCTAATTTTACCCCTCTTCAGCGTGCGCCCAAAGGCGATCTTTCTATTACCACCCAATACTCAATGTACGATATAGAAAAGCTTGGTTTGGTAAAGATGGATTTTTTGGGTCTTTCTAATCTTTCCATTATTCAGCAAGCTTTAAGGGTAATCGCCAAAACCAAAGATACAAAAATCGATATTTCTAATTTGCCCCTAGAGGATAAAAAGACATTTAAACTTCTTTCTCAAGGTTATACAGTTGGTGTTTTTCAGCTTTCCAGTGAAGGGATGAGGCGTTACTTAAAGCAGCTTAAGCCTTCCCAGTTTGAGGATTTGATTGCTATGGTTGCCCTTTACCGTCCGGGGCCAATTGAGTTTATTCCCCAATATATTGCTGGCAAACATGGCGCCGAAGTCAAATATTTACACCCAAAACTTGAGTCAATTCTTCAAGAAACCTACGGGATTGCTGTTTATCAGGAACAGGTGCTTGAAATTGCTCGTCAGCTTGGAGGTTTTACTTATGGTGAAGCTGATATTTTAAGACGGGCAGTAGGCAAAAAAATCAAAGAGCTTTTATTAGAACAAAAGAAAAAGTTGATTAGCGGTATGCTTAAAAATGGGGTGAATAAGGGAGTAGCTAAAAAAATATGGGAGTTTATCCAGCCTTTTGCTCGTTATGGTTTTAATAAATCTCATGCTGCTGGCTACGCTATGATTGCCTACATCACCGCTTACCTAAAAGCTAATTATCCATCAGAATTTATGTCCGCTCTTTTAACTGCAGATCAGGAGGATTTGGATAAAATTGCCAGGGATATCGCTGAGTGTGAAAGAATGGGGATCAAGGTTTTGCCGCCTGATGTCAATGAGTCATTTGTTGAATTCGGCGTAGTTAAGGATACAGGAGATATTAGATTTGCTTTAGCGGCAATTAAAAACATAGGGGAGACACCAGCTGAGGTGATTGTGGAAGAGCGGAAGAAAAATGGTGCTTACAAAACTTTAGAGGATTTTCTTAAAAGGCTTTCGCCAATAATAAACAAAAAAATTTTGGAAAGCTTAATTAAAGCTGGAGCGCTGGATAGTTTTGCCGAAAGGCAACTTCTTTTGCACAATTTGGAAAAACTACTTCGGTATGCCAGCTCCTTTGCCCGACGTAACCAGAGTAATCAGACAGATCTTTTTGGTATGAGTGAAAAACCGATTTTAAAGGAAAATTTAGATCTTGAGCCGGTAGAACCAGCTAGTGAATCGCAAAAGATGAGCTGGGAGCGGGAACTTTTAGGTATTTATCTTTCTCTACATCCTTTAGATAATCATAAAAAACTTCTCAAGTCTCTACCTTATCAGATTAAGGATTTAGCACAAATGCCAGAGAACAAACAGGTTATTGCTGTGGGTGTTATTACTGAAATTCAAAAGATATATACCCGTTCTCAAGAACTTATGCTTTTTGTCCGTATTGAAGACAAAACCGCTTCAGTTGAGGCTTTAGTTTTCCCAAAAGTTTTGCAGGAATTTGGCGATGTTTTCCAAATGGATAGTGTCATTGGGATCAAAGGGCGTTTAACTTTTAAGGAGAGAGGAGAAAGAACAACAGAACCTAAAATTATTGTGGAAAAAGCCAAAAGAGCTGAACACATTCAGATTAAGACAAATGCGAAAAAATTGGACACACCTCAGCGTCAGGCGCTAATCCTAAAACTCTCCCATTACTCTCGTCCCTTGATGGAGTCCTTGAAAAATATCATTACTTCCCAAAAAGGAGATCTCCCTGTTTATTTAGTAGTTAGGGAGAATGGGATTGATAAAGAGATACGTCTGCGTCAGGGAGTTAATTGTTCCAAAAAACTGCTAAAAGAGATGCGTTCTCTTTTGGGTAAAGAAAATGTTTCTTGGCGTTAAACATTGTGTCTTAGCCAATATTCTTTGAGATTTAAAATTTGGCGCTTGAGTTTTTCCGGGTTAGCTACTTTTTCTAATTTAATTTTGCCGCCCGGTGTTTTAATAATTAGGTCTCCAAAACCAAGTATAGATGCTTTTAAGCCTTTGATTTTATACTCTACCTCTAAAATATCTTTGAGGGCAGTCTCTTTTACTTTAGTTTCAAAGGCTCCTTTTTGGGTTTTGGACCATAATCTTTTATTGGTCAAAAAAGCTTGATTGCGGTAGAAACGAGAATAGCTAAAGATGGCGTAGGTTCCTAAAACGCCAACACAGATTAAAAAAACAACAAAGAACCAAAAAGAAAATCCTGCTTTAGCTAAAGTAAAAGCTAAAAGAAAAAAAGCTAAACTGAGAGACCAGAAAAGCGGCCAAACTAAAAAATAAGAATGAGGAGTGATTTCCAGAAGTATTTTTTCATCTTCGTCCAGATCAAACATAGTTTTAATGTATAAAATATGGCAAAAGAAGACCCAAAGCAACTATGACAATAATAACAATCCAGATAACGCGCTTAAGTTCTTTCATTGTTTCTTTTTTCTATTATATCTAAAACTGCGAAAAAAATGAGGCAGACTCCAGAGAGAATAACTAAACCAAAAAATTTAATTTGGGTTGAAGCAGGAATAATCAGCAATCCAAAAACAAGCGATATTAGCCAGAAGAAAAAAGTTGTCTGTTTTTCGCTTAGTCCCAATCTGAGCAGGCGGTGATGGAGGTGGCGCTTGTCTGCCAAAAAGATATTTTTTTTGCCTTTAATCCTTTGCATTATCACCCATAATCCGTCTAGTATAGGCAGACCCAAAACTAAGAATGAGGTTGCTAATTTGGAGCCGCCCAAGATAGAAGTAAGGGCTAGCATAAAGCCCAAAAAATTGCTGCCTGAATCACCCATAAAAATTTCTCCTTTAAGAAAATTGTAAGGCAAAAAGGCTAAAAGGATACCGATTAAAATGCTAGCCAAAAGTACAGCAGGAAAGGCATTTACCCAAGGTAGAAAGGCGGTGTAAATAATAGCTAAGAAGGCAATAATGCTGACTCCGGCAGCTAAACCGTTCAGCCCGTCCAGCCAATTAAGGATATTGATAAGCAGAACAACCCAAAATATAGTAGCAAGAGCTGAAAACCAAAAATTAAGAGTAATCATGCCCAGCAAAGGGATATTAATAACTTCTATTCTAATGCCTAGTGCTACCAACAGCCCGGCGCCAAGCAGTTGTCCCAAAAGTTTAATTTGTGGAGAGAGATTAAAGATATCATCCAAAAGTCCAACAACAAAGATAATCAAAGCCGGCAGAAAAATTTTTCCCAAAACAGCTAAACTAAGATAAGAAAAGTGAGAAAAAAAGGAAACAGCAAGTAAAACAAGCCAAAAAGCAGAAAAGAAAATAATTCCTCCTGTGCGGGGAACAGGTTGTCGGTGGATTTTTCGTTTTGCTGGCTGGTCTAAAATCTGAATTCTTTTTGCCAGCGGGTAGCCCAGCAAAGAGGCAAAGAAGCTGGCAATTGAAGCAAGGATATAAATCATATTTTTAGGATAGATCCTCTTTAGAATAAAGTATATTCCAATCTATCCGTTCATAAGGGAAAAGCTCTCTCTTTTTAAAGAAGCGCTCTATCTCTTTTTTGGCTGTTTCAGGTGAGTCTGAGGCGTGGACCACATTGTGAGATATTGAGATGGCAAAATCCCCCCTGATTGTGCCCGGAGGTGCTTCAACACCAAAAGTAGGCCCAGTAATTTTTCTCACTACTGAGACCGCTTCATTGCCCTCCAAAACTATCAAAATTGTAGGAGAGAGTTTCATAAAATCCACCAAATCTTTGAAAAAGGGCTTGCCGCGATGGTGAGCATAATGTTCGTGCAATACCTTGTCTTTTAGATGGACCATTTTTAGACCAATGATTTTTAGCCCTTTGCGCTCAAAGCGGTGGATGATTTCGCCAATCAGCCCGCGGTTGACAGCATCAGGTTTGACAATAACCAGCGTTCGTTCTAAAGCCATAATTTATTTTATTTTCTGAATTAATTCTAACAGGCCTTCTTTTTCTTTCAAAGGTCCTAAAAGAGTAAGAGCTGTGTTTTGGGGTTTAATTAGTTCTCTAAGGACCCTGTCCATGTCTTTTTTGGTGATTGCCTGAGTGGTTCTTTTTATTTCCTCTATGGATAAAGGACGGTTAAACAGCCTGATGCCTTCTAAGGCAAAATGAGCAATAGTTTGAGGGTTGTCTAAGCTTGTCTCTAGTTCTCCAAGATTGCCTTTTTTTGCCTCCCTGAGTTTTTGCTCGTCAATACCAGAAGTTTTTAGTTTTTGGAAAATCTTTCCCATTTTCTGGATTGCTTTTTTTGTTTTTTCCGGGGCAAAGCCGCCAGATACAGAAAGAAGCTGAAAACTTTTAAAGTCAAAACTATGGGCACTAATGTCATAGCTTAGGCCAAGTTTTGTTCTGATTTCAGAGAATAAAATCGAATTCAGACCTTGCCCCAAAATTTTTGCCAAAAGTTGTATAGCAATGTTTTCTTTGAGGTTTGCTGGCTTTACTCTTTCAAAAAGCCAAACAAGGTTAGTCTGCTTAATTTTTTTGTAATGCACAGCAAGGCGTGGTTTTTGGGGAGAGACGTAAGTGGGGATAGAACGTTTCCGCTCTAGCGGCTTTTTGTTGGGAATAAGTTTTTCTACTTTTTCAGCGAATTTATGTGTCCCGGGGCCAGAAAGAGTTATAACGCAGTTTTGGGGAAGATAGTTGTTTTGCCACCAATTTGTAAGTTTTTTTTTATCAATGCTTTTGATTGTTTTTTGGTAGCCAATAGTTGGTTGCGAAATTGGATGGTTAGTATTTAAATTTTTATCTGCCAGTTCATCTACATAGCTGTCCGGCCTGTCTTTATACATTTTTCTTTCTTCTAAAATTACCTGTTTTTCTTTTTCTATCTCTTCTCTTTTTTTGATTGCTAGGGGATTGAAGACAACATCAAAAAGCACAGGGAGGGTTTTTTCAGTGTATATTTTTGGGCTAACTAACCAAAAAATAGTGCGTTCAGCGCTGGTAAAGGCGTTGATTATTCCCCCGTATTTTTCTACCGCAGCTCCTATTGCTTGTTCGTTAGGGTGTTTTTTACTTCCTTTGAAAACCATATGCTCTAAAAAATGGGATATGCCGGCTTCTTTTTTGTTTTCCAAAAACGATCCCACCCAAAAATTAATGTTTAGAGCCAGAGAATGCAGATGGTTTAATTCAATACTAATGATTTTGGCACCTTTTGTTTTTTTTAGCCTGAATTTTATTTTAGACATAACTAAGAGTTAGTTGTTTGCCTATTTTGAGACTCAAGACAATAAGGACTGCTTGGATTATAAGTCCCAAAAAAATTAAAAACAAGGATGTGCTTTTTTTAGGATTAAAAAGATAAGCAACTAAGCCTGCTGTATAACTCCCTCCTATGATAGGTATGGGTACAGCAGCAAGAAGAAAGATTAACCCCAGTCCCAGACGGCGAAAGTTTTTCTCGTGTTTTTGCCGGGTATAGAGAAAAATCTTTTCTTTTATTTTCTTTAAAAAAGGAATAAAGTCAATCAGTTTTTCTATTTGCCCCAAAAGCAAAATTGTGATCAACCCCCCCAGCCAAGCACCAATAATGCTGATTGTCATTGCCGCTAAAAGAGGGAGATTGTATTGAAGTAAAGCCAAAGGGATTGAGCCTCTCATCTCAACTACAGGGGCAAAAGCCAGAAAAAGTATTTTTAGGTATATTGCTAACATTGGTTAAATTAAAAAATAGATTATTATCCCTGAAGCGACCAAAAAGCGCCAGATAGCGAAGGGCCAAAGGCGGTGATGTTCTAAATAGCGGAGGAGCCAGGCTACAACTAAATAGCTAAAGGCAAAGCTGGTTAAAAAGCCTATTAGATAAGGCACAAGAAAAGAGTGGTTTAAGGAAATAATTTTTGGAGCTTCTAAAAGAGTTGCCCCCAGTATGGCTGGTGTGGCTAAAAGAAAGGAGAACTTGGCTGCTTCTTTTCTTTTTAGACCTAAAAATAGGGCTACAGAAATTGTAATGCCTGAACGGGAAACACCCGGGAAAAGGGCCAAAGCTTGGGCTAAACCAATTAGCAAAGCATCTGTTAAAGTAAGCTGTTTTGCTGTTTTTTCTCCGGTTTTTTGGTCTGCCCAAATCAGAATCAAGCCAAAGAAAATAAGATTAAAGAGAGTCAGACTGGTTATGCGCCAAAACGATGGCTGGGTTTTTTCCAGAACAATACCTAAAACCGTAGCAGGGATTAAGGCTAAAAAGAGTTTGAAAATTAAGGAAGAAGACAGGGGGCGTTCTTTAAAAAGAGCTGGCCACTTTTTAGCAAAATAAACAATTAGAGCTAAAGCAGAACCAAAGTGGATAAAGACATCAAAGCTCAAGTCAAAAGAAAGATGAAATAATTTTTCAGTTAAAAAAAGATGGGCTGAAGAAGATATAGGTAGAAACTCAGTTAAAGCTTGGATTAAAGCTAAAATTACTGCCTGAATACCCATTACTTAGATATCATACATTTTTTAAGAGATAAAATTCAAGTTTCTCTTGATGAAAATAAATTTTTTATTTAGTTTAAAAATCACTTTGACAAGTTAGTGTTTGACGAAGGAGGGGACACACATGGCGGTTTTGGATCGGGCTGTGATTGTCGCCGGCAGGAGGATTCTGGCCGGGGACAAGAGGGTACTAATCAACAACCTCGTTATTTTCGAGAAAGGATCAAAGGGGTGGCACTTTGACCCCAGCGGCTGGTTGCTTGCTGGGGAGGCAGGGGTGACGTCAGACGAGCTCTGGCACATACTCACCCATCCTCCATTCAATTTTCCTTTAGATTCCTGCTGGGACAACAAAAAATGCTCGGAGGATAAGTGTTGTAAGATTCCTCCGGGGCTGACAGAAAAAGAGTTCACCTCTTTTTTGGAGGCAGGCTACGATTGGGACCTTTTTGACTTTAGGACTTACATGGTCCGTCCTAGGAAAGGCGAGGACGGCTACTGCATTTTTCACAATTCAGAAGGAGGTTGCCAGCTCTTTGGCAGCCCCTTGCGCCCCCAGCAGTGCCGTTGGCGTTACTGCTGGGATGACGTTTTAGACAACGGGCCGGATCTGTCCCGTTACATTTTGAGCTGGTACCCACCGGCACCCTCAGATAGGGTGCGCCAGCGCTATAATCTAAGGTAACCAAAGCAAAAGACCCTGCTTATTAGCAGGGTCTTTCAGTTTATTGATATTTCTGATAAGTGCTCTCCCAAATTAACCACTGTATTAGCTTCTATCTCCAGCCAATAGTTAACAGGAGAGACAGAAGGTTCGGGTGAAGAGGATACATATGGAAATGGCAGATAAAACTCTGGAATTACTATTTCTACATTTGGATTGATGTTTTTGACCTCTTGAACACTTTCAACAAAATCGCCGTCCCGCGACATAAGAGCCAACTTCTCTCCTTTAGACAGGGTTCGCCCCTTTTCTACAATTAGCTCTTTTATTTTTTGATCTACCCACGCATCTTTTTTTTCAAAAATAATAGAGTCCCTATCTTTGAGAAAGGTTATAACACGTGGGTCACAAGAGATAGCATAAACAAAGCTCTTGTAAGCTTCACTTATAGGTTCTAAGGAAACATATAAGAACTCAAACTTTTTTCCTACCAACAGTTCTGCCACCTTAATTATATCTAAGTTGCAGCCGCAGGTCTCCATTATCTCCCGCCGCCAGTAGTTCCAGTTGGGTCCGTCCACAATAACAACATTCACTTTTATCTACCGCCTTCTGCCTTGTTTTGAATGTCCTAATGTTGTATCAGTTTTAGCACTTTTTATATTTTTGTCAATGTTTATTTAAAAAATAAAAGCAAAAATAAAGCAAAACACTTTAAAAACACAGATGCTTAAACCTAATTTACAAGTTTAAAACTTTTTGCTTTAGCTGTTTGAAAATTTTTAAATAGTTTATTTTTTTAGTTTTTGTTTTTTGTTATGCTATTTTTAAAGACAAATTAATTTTTATTATGGCAAGTAAAGAAACAGGGATGATTTCTGAAAGTTTGACACATGAGCGCGAACGGGAGGAGCGAATAAAAGATGGGGTTTGGCGGCCAAAGATTTTAGCCCCTTTTAGAGAAGTGGTTTGCGGTGCTTCTACAAAGAGTTTTCCGGGTTTAATTTATCTGCGAAATCCTGATCGTTTTAAGGAGCCTTTAACAGAACCACAAAAAGTAAGGGCAGCCAAGAGTTTGATTTCTTTTATCAGAGCTCTTGATCCTGATCTTGATCCTAAAAAAGTTGCTTATCCAGAGCTTAGCCATTCAACTAATATGGTAGTTTTAGATGAACAAACAGCAAAAAGACACGTTGAACCAAGAATAAAGATTGAAAATACCGATGGTTTAATTTCTCAGCTTAAAGGCTACACCTTAATGATTTTAGGAGCAGATTGTCCTTCTATAGCTCTTTTTGATCCTAAAACTCACTCTGTGGGTGTTTTTCACTCAGGTTGGCGGGGAACTGCTCAAGGCATTGTAATTGAAGGGGTAAAGAAGATGCAGGAAGTTTTTGCTGCTAATTCTAGTGATTTTTACGCCGTAGTAGGTCCGGGCTACAGCCGCAATTATGAAGTTCGCGAAGATGTACTGGAGGCATTTAGAGCCAGCCAAATTTTTTCAGAAGAAGAGCTGAACCGCTTTTTTGTTCGCAAAGACGAAGAACACTTTAATTTAGATCTTCACCAGGCTTTAGCTCTTGAGCTCCAAAAAGCAGGTGTCCCTGAAAATCAAACAGAGATAACCTCTTTGCGAACAGATTTAGATAATGATCTTTTTCCTTCTTATCGTTTGGAAAAAGATCAAGCTGATCGTTTTGCCTTTGCTATTGCTTTAAAATAACTTTACAAGCAAGTTTTTTGTTTTTACTCTTAAAGGGCAATGCCAGATCCCTTAGAGGAGATTAAACAAAAAGTTGATATTGTTGATTTAATCTCTTCTTATATTTCTTTAAAAAAGGCAGGTCGCAACTATAAAGCCCTTTGCCCTTTTCATCAGGAAAAAACCCCTTCTTTTATGGTTTCCCCGGAAAAACAGATTTGGCACTGTTTTGGTTGTGGTCGCGGAGGTGATGCCATTTCCTTTGTTATGGAAATGGAGGGTTTGGAGTTTTATGAGGCTTTAAAGTTTTTAGGGGAAAAAGTGGGGGTAAAAGTAGAGCCCCTAAACCAAGAGGCTTATTCAGAGAAAAAGCGCCTCTATGAGCTAAATGAGATAGCGGCTAAGTTTTTTCAGTATGTTTTATGGAAAACTGCTCCCGGCAAGAAAGCACTGAAGTATTTGCGTGATCGCGGACTAAAAGATACAACTATTGATGAATTCCACATAGGTTATGCTCCTAATCAAAAAGATGCTTTAAGCAAATTTCTGCTTAAACGTAAATACCCTGTTCCACTTTTGGTAAAATCAGGTTTAGTTATTAAAAAAGATAATCCGTCTCCAAAAGAAACTCCTATTTTTGATAGGTTTCGCGGTCGCGTAATCTTTCCTGTATTTAATCAGGGGGGTTCAATTGTGGGTTTTTCTGGAAGAATTATGCCTCATTTGGAAAGCGACAATTTAGCTAAATATCTTAATTCTCCTGATACCCCTGTGTTTAATAAAAGTTTTGTTTTGTATGGCTTAAACTTTGCCAAGCAGGCAATTATGAAAAAGGGTTTTGTTGTTTTAGTAGAGGGACAGATGGATGTTATCTCTGCTCATCAAGCAGGCTTTTTAAACACAGTGGCTTCTTCTGGCACTTCCTTAACTGAACCTCAGCTTGATTTGCTCCGCCGATTTACTAATAAGATATATTTTGCCTTTGATCAAGATTCAGCTGGGCAAGTTGCTACTGAAAGGGGGATTGAGTTAGCTCTTAAGAAAGGTTTTTTGGTATATGTAGTGTTTATTCCTAAGCCGTATAAAGATGTAGATGAGTGCGTAAAGTCTAACCCTAAAAAATGGGAGGAAGCCTTATCTAAAAAGCGCAGTATTATTGAATACTTTTTTCAGATTTATGCCAAAGGGGCCAAGACTATTGAGCAGCGCAAAGAAGCAGCAGAAAAAGTTTTGCTTTGGATTAAAGTGATCCCTGACCCGATCTTACAGGGAGAGTGGATGCAAAAGCTGAGTTCTGCTCTTGATATTGGAGAACCCTATCTTTATGAGGCTTTACAGAATCTCTCTAAAGATAAAGTTAAAACTCAACCAGTCGGGGGAGACAAAGCTAAATCTTCTTTTGGCAAAGAGGAAGTAAAAAAACGAATTGTGGCTTTTTTGTTTGTTTTTCCTTCATTCTATAAAAGATCAAAATCTAAACTAAATAGACTTTTGAAGCAAAACAAACTTTACAATCTTTGGTTTAAATTCTACAATCAGAAAGATAGAGTTAAAGATAGTTTTTTGGCTCGTCTTAAAAGCCCAGAGTTGCCTTTAGCAGTACTGGAAGTGGAGAATGATTATGATCAGGGTGACAAAAAGTTGGCTTGGCAGGAATTTAATGATTTAGTGCAGTTTTTATACAGAGAAGCAAAAGAGATGCAGATTGCTAAGCTTCAGCGTCAGATTAAAATCTGTGAGAAGAAAAAAGATTCCCTTCATCTTAAAAAACTTCTTAGAAAATTGCAAGATTTAATTATGGATAAACAATAAAATTTTTATGGTTGATCCCAATGTTTTACGTTTTCATCCAGAGAATCTTCATGATGTCCCCCCGCGCTTTCAGGAATTGATTGAGAAAGGGGATAGGGACGGTTTTGTTTCTGCTAAAGAGATTTTAAACCTTATCCCTAATCCTGAATCTCGGCTTAAAGATGCTGACTATCTTTTTCTTTTATTGCAAGAAAGGGGAATTGAAATGATAGCCGGAGAACCAAAGCGAATTTTGGACAGATTTATGGAAGATGAAAAACGGGAGGAAGAGGAAGCTCTTTCTTCAATACGCATTAATGATATCTCTGATTATATTGATGACTCTGTTAGGCTTTATCTGCGGGAAATAGGTAAGGTTTCTCTTTTGACGCCTGTGTCTGAAAAAGCTTTAGCCAAAAGAGTGGCTTGGGGAGATGAGGTAGCCAAAAGAAAATTAGCGCGAGCGAATTTGCGTTTAGTTGTTTCTATTGCCAAAAAATATATTGGCAGAGGTTTGGGTTTTTTGGATTTAATTCAAGAGGGCAATATTGGTTTAATGCGCGCGGTCGAGAAATTTGATTGGAAAAGAGGTTATAAGTTTTCTACCTATGCTACTTGGTGGATTAGACAAGCAATTACCAGAGCCATTGCTGATCAGGCGCGTACTATTAGAATTCCTGTACATATGGTGGAAACAATCAACAAAATCCATAAAGCCCAAAGGATGTTGGTTCAGGAATTAGGTAGGGAGCCCCTGCCTGAAGAGATTGGAGCTGAGATCGGTTTGCCTGCAGAAAAAGTTGAACAGATTTTAAAAATGACCCAAGATACAGTTTCTTTAGAGGCTCCTGTGGGTGAAGATGAAGACTCAATTTTAGGAGATTTTATTGAAGACAAGCAAGCTGCTACTCCTGAGGATGCTGCCTCCCAGCAGTTTTTACGCCAACAGATCAGAGATATTCTTAAATATCTGACTCCGCGGGAACAAAAAATTTTAAGGATGCGTTTTGGCCTTGAGGACGGGGAGACTCATACTCTTGAAGAAGTAGGAAAAGAGTTTGGGGTAACCCGTGAAAGAGTGCGCCAGATTGAAGCCAAAGCCTTGGAAAAGCTAAGAGAGATGAAGGTTCATCGTCGTCTAAAAGAATACTTGCACTAAGTTTTTATTCTTCTGTCCATCTTTTTTTCAGCATTTCTCGAACATCTTTTCTTTTGCCAAAATGGTCATCCTCATCAGCCCAATAGCCAATAAAGACACCTGAAAAGTTGTGCTTTTTTAAAATATCAAGTCCTATACTAATAGCTTGGGCATAGATTTGAGCATCAGGCAGAGGGCTGTGTTCAGCGCTTCCTTGCCAGTAATCCAAACCCATAGGTACTGCTAACTTACAAGAGATGTTGTATTTTTTAGCTAATTTGTCAATGGTTGTTGTTTCTTTTTCAATATAATCTCTGACGTCTTCAAAGCTTCTAATATCGCTTATGCCGTCATACTCTTTACGCGGATAAAAAGTAAGGCCCAAACAGTCATAGCCCCAAAAAGACTGGCTTTTATCTAGGATTTTCCATCTTTCTGCGTCATAGTGTTCAGCAGTAATGACTTTGCCGCTGTAAATTTCTCTTATTTGAGGCAGGATTTCTTTAAGCCACCTGCCTGATATTTTTTCATCTAAAATAAGGTTCATCTCTACTCCCGGAGCAAACATTTCCACCTCATTTTCTTGGGCAAACTTAGCCCAAGTCAGCACTGTCTCTGTCCAAATATCTTCAGAAAGCCGCCATTTTTTATTAACCCAATATTCTCTGGATTCTACATATGGCACAAGAAAAATTTTAAAGCCTTTTTTATGGGCTTCGTTGATTGCTTTTTTTAGAACTCTTTGGGCTTTTTCTGTATTGCCTTCAAGGCCGCCATCTGGGGTGCCGTTGTAAAAAGCTCTTATTAATAAAAAATTGGCTCCTGTATTTTTAGCTTTGTTTAAAATGCGTTTATTGGACAAAAAGTTGTAGCCTTGTTTATAAATAAAGGGGTTGTAATAATAAGAATAGGTGCGCCAAGTTAGTCCTTGGATATCAAACTCTTTTTTTATTTGGACGGTTGGTTCTTTTTGAAAGTAAAAGTAACTAGATGTTGCTATTAAAACGAGGGCAACAAGAGTTAAAATAATCCAAATCCAGATTCTTTTCACTCTTCTATTATAGATTTTAAATATTTAAATGTCAGTTTGGATTCTTTTTGGTTCTCAAGAAGGGTTATGTTATTATTGAGGCAGAAAATAAAAGTAATTATGAAAACTAACAAGGTGCTTATTTTGGTCTTAGTGATTGTGGGTGTTTTGATTTTAGGTAGTTTATTGTCTTTTGTCTTTATGGGTCAGATGTTTTGGGCACGTTTTGTTCCAATACTTTCGCATTCAAGCAAGCAATCAGTAAGTTCAGAGCAACAGAGTTCTGAAAGTAGTGAGCAATCTGCGAGCCAAACAGAAGAAAGTTCTTCTTTTTCTTCAGCCAATGAGGTGACGCCCACAGGTTCAGCTGTTAGCTGGGATAGTGAAGTGAAACCTATTATTGAATCTGTTTTTGGCGGAGCCAGTTTGATTGAGTTCACTACTGCTAAAGGTCAGAATGCTTACTTAAAGTATGCTATCCCGCGTCGCGCCAGCTCAAGTGATTTAGCCAAAATTTTAAGCTTATTTAAACAAAAAGGATACAGCGAAGTAGTTTCCGGATCTAACAGCGGCACCAACACAGCCATTATGAGCAAAGGCGATACTCAGGCAGTTGTCACTTTTGAAGATAATAGCGACTACGTAGAGGTGACAATTGCTGAGACCCCTTCTTATTAAAGCCTCTGTTTTTAAATTAATATTGTTAGTCTATCAGTATCTTTCTATTTCTCCTGCTTTTTGGCGGTATTGGCAGTATTCGCAAGTTGTTTTTGGCTTAGGGAGTTTATCGCTTTGCAGTATTTTTTTGATTTCTTTTAGTGTTGGCTCTATCCAAGAGGTTGAGCCTTTATAAGGCAGAAGCTTAACATCAAACTCCAGTTTGCCGTCAAAAGCTTTGCGGTCACGCTTGGCATTAACATAGACAAAGTAGGCAGTGTCTGAAACCTTAAAGCCATTGTTTCTAAAAAGCCATTGATAGATTTCCAGCTGTCTTTTGTATCCTTCTTTCCATTCTCCGTCTAAGGTTACCTCCCCGTTAATACTCGTAGCTTTATAATCAACCACAATCAGCTCTTCTTTTTTGCTGATCCAAATGTCGTCAATAGCTCCATAAACCAAAAAATTAGTTTCAGGATCATGGTACTGAATACCTTGCCTGAAATTACGCCAGTTTTCCAATTCTTGATGCTGAAATGGTACTGCCTCTAAGCCGTAGTTTTTGAGTAGGGGGTGAGTGGAGTTTTTAGCGCGATGAATATCAAACTCTTTTTTAAGCAAATGATCAACAGCGCTGTTAAGAGTGAAAGCCGGCCACGAGGGTCGTCTGATGCCTAGTTTTACATCTAGGTAGAAACATCTTGGACACTCCACAAACAACTCAATTTTTGACCGACTGAGTTTGAAGGGGCTTTTTGGTTTTTGAAAGAAAAGATTTTGCTGCGGCATAGTTTTAATTAGTGGTAATTTTTATATCCTTTTTTACTTTTTCGGGTTTGCTTTTGTATTATTTTGCGTTGCGGATTTTTTGTCAAAGCCTAGAACCGCTTGGACCAATCATCTCAAGGGTGAGCAGAACAACGAGAATAATAAGAATTTTTATCATCCTTCTTTTTTATTTTCTCTTTTATTGTATATTTCCATCTTGACTTTTGGGACAAATAGTTACAGAGAGAGGATTTGTTACGTCTTTTGTCTTCTTAAATCCTTTTTAGGTATTTTTCTATTCTTTGTATTTTTTTATCATCCAACTTATCAATTTTCTCCAGTATATATTTTAGTAAATAATGTAGTTTGTGGCTTAAGGCATTTGAGTCAATTCCTATTTCATTTTTTCTTGTTAATGCGAATACATCTCGACTTTGATAAAAGAGAACAATAGAACGGAAGTCAGCTTTTGGCATAAAAGGCAGACCTGCGGCCGGTATATTTTTTGGTGTAAATTCATGTACGAGACTATTCCTTACTCTTAAAAGCTTTTCAATTTCTTCATCATTTAAATTTGTCAGTCTTTTCGTCGCCTTGAGGAGCTTTTTAATTTTTTTGTGCGTTCCTACCTTTAATTCTCCTTCTTTTGGCATCTGGCCAAAAGGTCTTAATAAGAAATCTGTTATCCATTTTTTACTTCTGCTTCTATATAATTTTGTTATTTTTATTTTTGCTTCTTCTAATTCTTTTATTTCTTTTTTGCTCCAAAAATCTTTTTCTTTGCTTTCTACAATTGCGTTAACTGTTCCAAGAAACTCGATAGTTGCCAAGGTAGATAAAAGAACTGTGAAGTTGCCCCCTCCGATTGGTATTTCTCGGCTATCTTTCTCAATGGTGGATACACATTTTGTGTATAGAAAGGTATTGCTGTCAGCAATGGAATAGCTTACTATTTTTGCGATTTTTTTGCTTACCTTATTTTTGAGAATCTTTTTTTTATTCACAGACTTCTTTTTTTTTAATACTCAAAGGGAAAAATATAAGTTTGAGCAAAAAGGTTATGATGAAAATTATGCTTAGTATAGCTAACGTAATTAGAGATAGTGTAAGTGGTAGCCAGGGAATTTTGGCAAGCAAAAAACCTAGATATGCAAGGCTAGCAGGGAATAGTTGCCGGATTAATAACAATATACCGAGACAAATTATGATCCATGCTGATAACAGAAAGAATTTGTAAGTCCAGTATGGCCATTTATCCTTCATCAGTTTTTCTCCGCATACAATTTTGGTAGTTTCCCAAATAACCTCTCCCATTAGCAGTCCTTCTTTAGTTATGAGTATGCCATCGCGTGTGTCTTGACCATTTGCGAATTTGGCAAATCCGCGCATAACTAAATTTTTTAGGATTCTATCTCTGCCGATCTTGTCTACTTCTTCCTGTTTGATTTTCATATCGTCTAGTTTTGGAGAATAACTATCTATATCGGCTTGTTTTAAATTGACTATAAGATTAGAAATTATCTTTTCTTTTGCTTCGGCAGGCAGTCTTTTTTCATCTGGTGGCAACCGGTCTTTGTCATTTCTAAGCTGTTTTTCTAACTTTCTTATATCTTCCAAAAAAATCAGCCAACTCTTTTCCAATACATCCAAAACAGCCTCGGCAAATTGTTTCTCTTCCTGTGTATCGAGATCCTGGTTTAGTTTTTCGCGCTGTGCGAGTAGATGGTGTTCGTATTTCTTTTTTCTTGCCTCTATGGTTTTGGCTTTTTCAAAGAGATCAAATTCAAATATAGGACTGCCCAGATGTTTATGTCCCCAATAAGTCCACCGTAAGATTCTTTTTTCAATAGGCCAAAGGCTTTCTTTTTGGTGGTCTGCTTGGGCATTTAATTGTTGGAGGGTCTGGAAAAGTTCCAATTTTTTGTAAAATTTAATAGTAAAAGGCAGGTTCATGCTGTATTTATTTTACTACAAATACTAATCTGTCAAAGTTAGAGCTAGTTCCGCGTAGCTTTTCCATCTGCTGTTACTTTACAAATCTGCCTCCGAAGTCTGCTATCTCTTTAAAATGTTTGCTCAACAATCCTCTCTAGCTTCCTGGCCCAACAGCCATTTTTCTTTCTTCAGAACTGCCTCGTAGGTTTTTTTGTGCCAATAGAACAGCCTTTTGTCAAGTTCATCTGATATATGATAAAAATGAAGATGGGCATACATTTCGGTTAATTTTTTTGCAAAAATCTTTTCCTTAGGTTTAAGCTCTTGAGGTTTTTTCAGCTTCTTCAACCACTGTCGGGCTTCAACATGCTCCGGCACATTGAGTTTTAGATGTAATACTATATTTTTATACGCATCGCTGCTAAATTTAAATCTCCGGATTTCTTCCAATGTGTTGTTAAAACTTCGAATTTCTTGATTAAGTCGTGCAAGATATTCATTAATTTTGGGGCCCAGTTTCGCGGTTCCTGGCAATAAAAGTGTTTGTCCAAGCACTGTATGAACATCAGGATTAAAGATATTATAGAAAGGATTGCCCCACTCTCTCAGCTTGCTGTCCGCTGTTCTTGCCATGTCGTACCGGTGATATCCCCCTTCTTCATATTTCGTCCAGCTTCCCAGAATCTCTAATTGTTTCTTCAATAGATTAATCGCCTGCATTTTTTCTTCGAAAGTTTTTTTCTCATAAAGGTAAAAAGCTACCTCCACAGAGAGTCCAGGTATAAGAGCAGGAATAATACCTGAAAGAATATTCTGCAATGAAAAAATATATCCAGTTTTCACCCATCTTGCCCATCCAAGAGCTAGTATCAAGAGGACTAGGAGTGTGGCAAACCAAAGAGTGGCTGGGTAATTTCTCAATGTTTTCTTCCACAAACTGCACATAGCGACTTTTAGCTTGCGTTTTTGCTGACAAACCTCTACTGGTAATTCATCTAATCTATCATATCTCTTGGGCCTAGGTCAATAATAGTATTTTTTACAAAAAAGGGGCTCTGCCGAACCCCTTATTCTTATTCTTATCTTTCTCACTTCATCCTCTCCGCCACCACTTCGGCGAATTTTAATCTGAAGAACCAGCATCTTCAAACAAAAATTGAGCTTGTTTTAAAGTAACCTGAGCAATGGGCTCAGCCTCCTGTGGCGGAATTCCCGATCGATAAAGAATCCTTTTAATTTTGCCTCTAATCCTAGCAAGCAACACGTCATTATTCGTCCAATCTACCGCCAGATCTTCTTTAATTGCCTGTACCACTTCCTTTGCTAACCGTCTCAATTCTTTATCCTCTTTTATATACTTTTTCCCTTTTGTCAATGCGTCATAAAAAGCTAACTCTTCCTCACTCAAGCCTAATTTTTGCCCCTTTCTCTCTTCTGCTTTTATCTCCTTTGCCAAGTCAATCAACTTATCAATAGTTTCGGCAGAATCTATAAATTTCTTCTCATATTTCTCAATTACCTCTTCCAATCTTTCTCTAAGAGAGTCATACCGCACTATATTTTTCCTTAATCGCGAATTAATTTCATCACTTAGCAATTTTCTTAATACTTGAATCGCCAAATTGGGGTAGGCCATCTGCTTTAGTCTTTTCAAAAATTCTTCATCAAAGATCGAAACCTCCGGCTTTTTCTTGCCTTGCATCTCTAAGATATCTATTGGTTTGTCAGCTGCAATGCTCTCGGCAATCAGCTCTTTAACTGTAGTTTCTATTTTCTGCTCCACCGTTAGTGGCCGAACAATTACTCTTTTAACAATATTTTTCTTAATCGCCTGAAAGAACTCTACTTCTTTTTGAATTTTATCTGCTTCGGGATGGGGCCGAATAAAAGCCCACAATTTAAACAATGCTGTTGCCTCTTTTATAAAACGTTTTTGTTTTTCTTCATCAATTCTCCCTGTTTCTTCATCAGTAATAACTTTGTTAATCGCCCGCTGAAAGAGTCGAGCCAATTTCCTTCCTGGTAGCTTGTGCCAGCTTTTGTATCTCATCCCAGCAAAATAAGAACGAACGATATCGTATTTCTCGTGCATTCTCTCAATTAACTCCTCTAGAGGGATCAAGGCTTCTTTGACCTCTTTTTCACTATAGATGTTCAATGCTTTCCTCAAATCATCCGCAATCCCAATATAATCAACGATTAAACCTCCCTGCTTATCCTTAAAAACCCTGTTCACTCTCGCAATCGCCTGCATCAAAGTATGGTTTTTCAAAGGCTTGTCCATATACATTGTGGCCAAGCAAGGCACATCAAACCCCGTCAACCACATATCGCAAACAATCACCATTTTGAGCGGATCATCTGGATCCACAAATCTCTCTTTTAGCTGTTCCACATCCAAATCATCCTGAACCTTTCCTTTAAAATCAGTCAACCCGGAAACAGCCACTGCACACTCTGGAGCCTCAGGGTTTTTAGAAATTAGTTTATACATCTTGACCGCTACTTTTCGACTAATGGTCACCACCATCGCTTTTCCTTCAACTGCCCGATGGTTGAAATGCCAGACGATATCTCGGGCGATTTTCTCTAGCCGGTCAGGGTCACTGATCAGCTTTTCTAATCTGGAATACCTCTTCTTAAGTTCTTCTTTTGCCTCTGTATCTAAATTCGCCGTAAGATGGTCAAAATCTTCATCTATAAACTCGTTTGTTAAATGCAAAGGCACAAGTCTTCCTTCGTAATAGATAGGAACGACTGCTTTATCTTCCACCGCTCTATCGATAGGATAAACACTAATATAATCTCCAAAAACCAACCTCGTATCTCTATCCCGAAGGCTGATTGGAGTCCCAGTAAAACCGAGAAAAGAAGCATTGGGCATTGCCTGACGAGCATTGCCTGCAAGTTTTGCGTATTGCGATCGATGAGCTTCGTCAGCAATAACAATTAGATTATGCTTCTTAGAGAGAAGAGGGTATTTTTCTTCTTCACGCTCGGTCTCAAATTTTTGAATTGTGGTAAAGATTATGTCTCCACTTGCTCTTTTAAGTCTCTCTCGTAAATCTCTGATTGACTTTGCCTGTTTAGGAAAGAGGCCACACCTTTTAAACTTCTTAAAAAGTTGGTTGTCAAGATCGTTTCTGTCAGTCAAAAATACAAAAGCTGGATTTTTAAGTTCTTTAAGTTGTCGTACTTTGTTCACATAAAAAATCATTGAAATAGATTTTCCCGAGCCTTGCGTGTGCCAAAAAACTCCAATGCGACCATCTCCTTTAGGCTTAACTTTTGTCTTTGTGGCTTCAATCGCTTTGTTCACCCCAAAGTATTGGTGATAAAGGGGCATCTTTTTGACAAAAGTGCTCCCTTCTTTCTCAAAAATGATGAAATTTTGAACGATATCTAAAAAACGAGCCTTGTGGAAAATGCCTTTAATCAAAACCTCAAGTTGGTTCACTCCTTTTGTTTTTTCGTTTTCATTCTCAATTTTTTTCCAAACCGAGAACCATTCGCGGGTAGAACTAATTGTACCGTGCTTAGCTTCTAAAAGATCAGAAATAACAATGACTTGATTGTATTTAAAGATATCGGGGATATCTTTTTTGTAACCTTTCATCACTTGATCGTAAGCATCATCGATTGTGGCATTTTCTGTAGCCGGGTTTTTGAATTCAAAAAGAGCCAAAGGCAAACCATTTACAAAGACTATGAGATCGGGCCGCCTTACTTTTTCTGTGCCTTGAACGGAAAATTGGTTAACGATTAAAAAGTCATTTCGCTCCGGCTGCTCAAAATCAATTAGCTTAACATAATCCCATTTTTCTTCGTCAATCTTGAGCGGTACACCCTGAATAAGCAGTCGGTAAAAGTTCTTGTTAGCAATTATAAGGTCCGGATGTTCGATTCGTTGAATTTCCTCAATCGTTTCTTCTATTGCTGCTTGAGGAATTCCCGGATTCAAATTTACCAAAGCCTCTTTGAGCCTTCTTTCTAAAATTACCTGGCGATAATCTCTTCGTTCCAATACCAAATCTTTTGGACCAAAGGCATAATCATACCCAAGGCTTTTAAACCACTCAATTGCTGGTTGTTCTGTTAGGGTTTGTTCGATTAGTTTCATTTTGCCTCATTAGAAAAAATAAAAATACATCCCACTAATCCAACACCTCTTTTGCCCTTCAAAATCTGGGCCGCAAAAAGGAAGGGTTCGAGAAGTGCTGTCATTCAAAAGAAAGGGTTTGGTAGGATAACGTAGTCCCGTCCCAATATTAGCCTCATTTTTGTAAACATTTGCTATATCATCACAGATCACCGCTAAAAAAGAAGCGAAGACAGTGTCATTATGAATCATTTTGTTTTTTTGGAAAATCTCAAAAAAAGTCTCTCCCTTTTCATTCTTTAAAAATTTCGACGCTTCAACACAAATGGTCACTCTGAAATCAGCTTGAAAATCTGCTTGCAATTGCTGCTGATACACAATGTTTGCTTTTCTCAAAATGGTTTTTAAAAGTCGGGGAGACATTGTTTGGGGAAATTCTTGAAAAAGGGCCATAAAGAAAGAAGCAAGTTGATCTTTGGCGGGCTTATATTCTTCATTTTCTAAAAAATCAGGATCAAAAATTTGTTCGATAAACTCTTCAAAATGTGAGATTTTGGGGTAGAAAAACTCTGCGTAGTCCAAAAACTTTAAATATCTCTGGGTCTCTTTCTGGAAGTTTTCACTACCTATGAGAGCAATGACTATAAATTTCTTTTTTAGATTTTCTCTGCACAAAATGTTTCTGATAAAGTAACTAAGAGTTTCGAGGAAAAAGAGTCCTTCTTCTCCTGAACGATCAGCATCTTCTATTATCAAAAAGAAATCTTGCCGCTTCAAAAGTTTCTTCGACCCTTCTAGGAACAACTTTTGAAATTCAACCATAGCTTCCGGGGGGAGTTCGCGAAACAGATCCAATAGTCCAGTTAATCCACCAAGACGGGCAGAAGACAAAATGGCTTTAAAAAGTTCAATAGCGAAATTTCGGCCACTTTTCCCTTTCATCTTCTTTTCCAAAAAAGATAACTCCGAAGTCTGTTGAACCATCTCTAACAACAGCCCCTCCCATAAAAGTTTTCTGTTGGGATAACTCCAAGCCTCAAACTTTATCCATTTTTCCTTTTTCGACCTTTTTCTTTTGTCCATTATTTGGTACAACATTGTGCTCTTACCTATACCATAAGGACCAATAAGACCTACTAGAGCTGGCTTATCGATTGAAGACAATTTTTGCTCAAAGGATCTGATATATTCTGAAAAATTTAAAAGATCCGGCACCTCGGGTGTCTCTTGAAGCAGTTTCAAGTTTTTAATAAAACCTTTTGTCTTCATGGCTATACCCTTATTTCCCCACTCATTAATTTAGGCAAAAGTAAATCGCGAAGAGACGATAAAAGTTGGTTTTCTTTTACATTCCGGATAAGTTGTTTATAAAGGGGGAAGCACATTTTTTCGAAATGATTAAGCAGCTTCTTTGGAGGGAGAACAAAAGGCATTCTGCAAAGATCATCCCATTTTACCACAGGCATCTTGGTCCCCGATGCGCATTTGGAAGCGAATTCTATTGTAGAAGCAGAGAATAAGAGAGAAATTGAAAATGAATATAACTCTCGCTTTCTAGGATAAATCACAAAAACTGATTGATTTGTGACACCATCGAAAGGTGCTATAACTACCTTGTGAAAATAAGGCCTTACGGCTCCGAAAAGAATATCCCCTTTGTAAAATCTAAATGCCGATGTCTTAATCTCTGCACCCTTACCAAAAGTGGAAACACTCAGACTTCGCCGAGGAAACCTCCCTAGATCAAGTAACTTTTCTCTCTTCCACTCCTCAAAGGTTTTAATTCTCTCCCTCCGTCGCTCTACGATCTCTCCCAACCTCTCTACTCTCCATCCTTCCGGAATTTTGCCTAATTCGCTGTCAACAAATTTCACTTTTTCCCAACCCGGGAATCTAAATTTCACAAACCACTCTTCAAAAATCGCCTGCGCCATTTCCTCCAGTGTCTGGTTAATCTTGTTGTTGAGCTCAATCTTCTCATCAAAAGCAGAAAGAATATCCGCAATGCGCTTTTGTTCGTTGAGGTCTTGGGGGATTGTTATTTCAAAGTTCTCAAATTTGGATTTAGAAATATTCGTGTATACCGACCCACTATATTTTAACAATCGAGGTTTCACGTATTTAAAACAGTAATAAAGGAATTCGGGTAGAATTTTATCTATATCGCAAATTACAGAATTGATTTGTTGATTAGTAAAGCTTTCCCTGCATGTTATTCCGACTTCTCCTACAGTAGCCAAACACGAAACCACAACAGCTTTGGGTGGCAACTTTAAATTTCTCATCGATTGTGCCCCTTTTTCTGAAAGAGTTCGCTCTGTTTTCTCTATGTAGCGCTGATTTTTTAGATCGGGAATGGTAATAAATGGGTAACGACCGCCGAAATTTCTTGGATCAGTAGTAGAAGGAGTTTTGCCTGTTATAACCTTCCCGATTTCTTTAATTTTCACGCTTTTCCATTTTTTACTCTTGGAAAACATCTTTTCGTCCTCCATTTTTAATTTTTAACTTTATCCTCCACCAATTTTTATTTAAAAAGCTCCTCCAAGAAAATCCTAATTTTAACTGCTGCACCTTCCACGTCTGACAATTGAATATTGATCGAGTATGAATGTTGAGCACTATCAATTAAAATTTTGTAATTCATTACCTCTTTGTAAATTCTTTTGTTGGAAAGCAACCTTTCCGCTTTCCCCAAGAGATTTTTTGTCTCTAAATACTGCCCCTTTTCATCTTTGACTTCTGACTCTTTGTTTATTTGCTGGAACTTCCTCACAATAGAAAGAGGCAAAATTCTTCTTAAAATTAATATAGATGCTATTGGTCTTTTGTTGGCGAAATTAAAATTAAAATCATCACACAATATTTTCAAATCTGGAGGTAGCTTTTTCACCAAGCTGTTTGGAAATAAATCTTTCTCAGTTCGACTGCTTCTTATTGTTGGTTTATCTTTAGTTTTGCTAATCGTCCAATCAAGAAGCTTATCACGCACAGCCTCTAAAACTGAAACTATCTGGCTTTGAGGGAAAAACATTGCAAACTCTGTCCGCATCTTAACTGCTTGTGCAAGCATTTCTTGCATGGGTGGTGGATATTTAATTTGCAAGTAGTCTTCACTTTTATCAAGCAGGTTCTCAAGTTCGGGAATTGACTCAAAGATGTGTTGTCGAGAAAGCAAATCTTGAGTTTTGTCGTCTTTGGGAAACATCACGGGTATCCATCGACCCAAAACAGGATTAAGTGCCTTGGGCTCACCTCTTATCAACCTATAGCTAGGTGGTTTGCCTGAACTGTAACCATTCATTTCGCGATCAATCCATTTTAAAAATTCTTTATCGCCCAATTCACTCGCCAGGATCTTTGCCTTCCTTAATAACTCCGAAACTTTTGCTTCAGATTTAATGATCTCGTTTTTAAATTCCTGGATATCCATACTTCCCTCTTTATCTGATAACGAAAAATTTATAAATCTCAAAAAGCAAACTTGCTATAGCAATTAGCATTCCAATGCCCGCTATGATAACACCAGCTAAAGTGATTTTATTTAAGGCTTTTGTTAACTTCTCTGAAGAGGCGGTGGCCTTCTCGATATTCGAATTAAGGTTTTTTAGCTCTTCCTTAATCCTTCCCACTGTACGAAAAAAGCCTGAAGGCCAAGGTCTCACAGAGAAATAGGAAGTCAAAGTGTCCAAAAATTTCCGGATTTTTTCATAATCTTCTTCCTTAAATCTCATCATTTTCCTTTCTGTTCTTTATTAAATGGCGGTTTTCTTCTCCTAACAAGAAAAGTCTCTAGCCTTTTGGCTTCTTCTACAGAGTTAGTAAGAATCACTCCAAACTTTACCGCTTGCTGTTTCTGCTCTCGAATCTCCCGCACACTTTCCAAAATTCTTTTTGGCAAACGTCCTCTTTTCGCTCGCCCCACTTTTTGAAGTCGACCAGAACGAGTGAAGATCCCGTATACCCCCGGCTTGTCTTTGGGCAATTGTTTGAGAGTGACTTTGGTGATCTTTTTGATTGAAACAAATTTTTTACGCATTTTGTCTCCCTAAACGCTTTAAGTTATGCTTAATTTTTCTTTCTAGCTTCCTCGACTCCTTGAAATATTTTTCTAATTGCTTCGTCAATTTTTTCATCTTCTTCTCAAACGGTATGCCGTCGTCTTCTTCGGGCTTAATACCCACATATCTTCCCGGCGTCAAAACATAACCTGCTTTTCTAATTTCTTCGATAGTGACTGCCTTACAAAATCCTGGCTCATCCTTGTATTTTCCGGCTCCCTTTTCTCCCCGCCAAGCTCTAACAGTATCAGCGATTTTCTGAATCTGCTTGTCAGTGATCACATATTGTTTTCTGGAAATTGGCTCATACATTTCGCGCGCATCAATAAACAAAGTTTCACCACGACGGTCTCTAAATCTTTTATTTCTTTTGTCTTTGGTCAAAAACCAAAGAGAGACCGGCAATGAAACGTTGTAGAAAAGTTTGGGCGGACAGGCAATAATTACGTCTACCAAATCATCTCTAATAATTCTTTTTCTAATTTCGCCTTCTTTGCCTCCCACAGCCAGGGCGCCATTTGCCATCACAAAACCAGCTACTCCGCCGGGAGCCAAGTGGTAAACAAAGTGCTGGATCCACATAAAGTTTGCGTTGCTGTTAGGAGGAAGACCATATTTGATCCTTGGATCTTTCTGAATTCTATCTGCGCCCCAATCTGAAAAGTTAAAGGGGGGATTGGAAATTACAATATCTGCTCGGAGATCAGGGAATTTGTCATTGTGGTAAGAATCGCCTTGTTCAACGTGGGCGATGATCCCTCTAATTGCCAAATTCATTTGGCAAAGCCGCCAGGTGGTTGAGTTTTTTTCTTGGCCATAAAAGTTTATTTTGCTGGGATCTTTTTTGTGCATTTCAATAAATTTTCTGCTTTGGATAAACATACCTCCGCTTCCGCAGGCTGGGTCAAAAACCCGACAGTTTTCATAGGGCTCCAAAATCTCTATCAGTAACTTTACTAAACATCGAGGCGTGTAGAATTCGCCACCTCTTTTGCCCTCTGCAGAAGCAAACTGACCAATGAAATACTCATAGATTCTTCCCAAGAGATCTTTGTCTTTTTCTTTTTGTTCTTGAATCTTGCTAAAGAGATTGATCAGCTCGCCTAGAATTCTGGGTTCTAAATCTCTGACTCGCGTGTACTCCACAAAAATTTTAGGCAGAACACCTTTTAGTTGAGGGTTTTCTTGTTCTATTAATTCCATTGCCTTGTCTAGCTTACGAGCAATATCAGAGGAGGTAGCGTTTTCTTGAAGATAGGACCATCGGGCTTCTGGGGGAATATAAAAAATGCCCTGGCTAAGGTAAGAATCTTTGTCTTCAGTAATAGCTTCTCGAGCTTGAGGCGTAGGGGCGTAATAGGGGCTGTTTTTGTCTTGGGTGGCTTTTTCGAGAAATCTCTTTCGCTTATCAAAAGCCTCAGAAATGTATTTTAAAAAGATCAATCCCAAAACAATATGTTTGTATTCAGAGGCATCCATGCTGCCTCGCAGCTTGTCAGCTGCTTGCCAAAGTTGGTTTTCAAAATCGATGTCTTTCATTTCTGCTATCTTAGCAGATTTACCCCTAAAAATCAATCTTGATTTTTGGAATAAATATTGTGTAATTTGGGCTGGTTTTGGGGGTGAAAGTAGTGTTAGGGCTTAAAACAAAAACCTTCGCAAAGTATTGCGAAGGTGAATTGATTGGGTTAATCCTCTCTGCTGCTAGTGAGCTGCCCCCATTCTTTTTCTCCATAAACGACTTTTCCGCAACGGGGACAGCGGTAAACCACTGTTGTCAGGTTGTCCCTGACAGTAGTGGTTCCCCCTTTTTGGAGGAGAGTTTCACAATTTGGGCAGTGGTCATGATGATCCATATCTTGCCTCCCCGGACTTTTAGTCTCCCGGCAGAAAAGGATGGTTGCCTTTTTCTTCCACGGTCTCGATCAAAGTGATAATGATGACTATTGGTAATAAGAAGAGGTAAAGGCACATTCCTCCAAATTTCTGCAGAGCGAATCTTATTCGCCATTCTGCGGGAGCAATGAGTCTGTTCCAAAAATACAGGCTCGCGCTGTAGCGAATTACTTGTTCCGGAGGTATTGCGAGTATTCTTCGCTCTATGACTTCCACGAAATGATGACACCGGTTACAAAAATAACGATTTACTTTGGTGTCTCCTGATTCTAGTATTGGTTCTACGAACTGCAAAAAGTTATTGCACCGTTCACATCTTATTTCAGCACCTCTCATTTTAATACCTCCTCTTCTTCGTAATCGTTTTCGCGCGAGATGAGATCCATAACATAATCAACTGTAAACAAAGGCACAATGATAGAAAGGAGACCCAACTCCCTTATTTCTTCGAGGGCGAAAGATACCCCCCATGCCAAAGGAGCAACCAGCTTTCTCCAAAAATAAAGTGTTGGGCCACACCTTTTTTGCTCTGTGAGAGTAAGATTGAGACCAGGATCGTACCACGATATTACCTCAACATATTCATTGCAATTGCCGCAATAATAACGCTCAATGTCTTTGTCGTCGAGACTGAGTATAGTCTCGACGAATCGCAGTAACTTCCCGCATTTGTCGCACTTCATTATTGTGATACCCCCTTTTGGTAAAGTGCTTTTCTCACCATAGGAGAAACAGGGACAAAATGCAAGTTTATAGTCAGCTGGCTATATCCCGTTTAGAAAAAACTATAATGGCCAAGAGGGTAAAAAGTATTGCTACTCCCAGAAAAACCCAAACAGCCAAGTTTTCAATCTGATTATTAATTAGAGCTTGGCTGGGATCGTAATAATGGAAAAAAGAGAAGTATTTTGTCTTGTTCCATTCGTTTTTTAGGGAAGAGACAATGTTGACTACATACATTGCTACAATAATAGCTACAGAGACAAAATAGACCTTTCCTTTTTCAGAAAATAAAGCAGAAAAAAACATAGCTAAACTAAAGGTTGCCCAACCTAATAAAAAGCCAACAATAGCCAAACTTAAATAATGGGAAGTTTGGAACTCTATATTATAAAGAGAGGCCAAAGGGATAGCTGAAAAAATAGAAATAGCGGTAAAAACTATCAGGGCTGAAATGCCTGATAAGTATTTAGCCAAAAAGATTTTGAGGCGGGATATGGGCTGGGATAACAAAATCTCAATAGTCTTTTTTTCTATTTCTCCGGCAATTGAGGAGCCTGCCCAAGAAATAGTTAAAGCAAAGAGCATTATCGGCCAAACAAAGCTAAACTGCTCTACAGACAGAAAGTTTTCCAGCTTGGTAAAAGAAAGCTCAGGAGATTCAATATCAAAAGCCTTAAGTAAGGATTCCGGATAAGTCTTCATTAGTTCTTGCAACTGTTGCGCCTGTTCCTTGATCGAGGGAAAGAGAGCGACATACATCCATAGAAGGAGAATTCCGGCTAAACAGTAAGCCAAAATAGTGTATTTTCTATCTTTAATTGTGCGCCAGAATAAAGCAAGCATTTTATTTTTTATTTTTGTAAAATTCTAAAAATATCTCTTCCAGTGAAGCTTGAGCAATCTCTATATTTTTCAACCGATAACGGGCGAGTTTTTTAAGCAAAGGGTTGATGTCTTCTTTGATTTGCAAAATCAAACTCTCTGAATTTTGGTGAATAATTTTTGTGTTTTTCAGCTGAAAGTCCTCTTTCTTAAAGGTTGAATCAAAATTAATTTTTGCCTGATAGATTTTCCTTTTCTTCAAATCAGCAATAGTTTCTGTAGCAATAAGTTTCCCTTTTTTAATAATTCCTACCCGCGTGCAGACATTTTCTACTTCATGAAGGTTGTGGGAAGACATAAAAATTGTGCTTCCATTTTGTTGGAGTTCTCTTAAAATTCCGTAGATTGTATTTTGCAAAAGAGGGTCAAGACCGGCTGTCGGCTCATCTAAAATGATTACTTTTGGCTGGTGCATTAAAGCGAGAATGAGGTTTAATTTTTGTTTGTTGCCAGTAGAAAGAGTTTTGACTTTAGGTAAAGGATTAAAATCCAATTTTTTTATCAGCTTATCGCGCAGAGGCGCTTTGCCTTTAATTTTTTCCAAAAGATTGATGTGTTCATAGCCGTTCCAATTGTCATAAAGCTCGGCTTCACTTGATAGATAACCGACATATTTTTTAAGTTGGACAGATTCTTCTTGGGCGTCGTAATTTAAAATTTTAATAGAGCCTGCAGTGGGAGAAACAAAATTCATCATACACCTGATAGTGGTAGTTTTGCCTGCTCCATTTGGGCCCAGAAAGCCGAAGATCTCTCCTTTTTTAACAACAAAAGAGATGCCGTCTATTGCTTTGATTTTGCCAAAGTATTTTTTGAGATTTTTAGTTTTTATGACCGCCATTGTTATTTTGTTAAAGTTTTTGAATTGCCAGAAAGTTCTTTTTTGTAGCAATAGTAAGAGTATGTGATTGTATAGGCTGAAGCTAAAAGTATAGGGACTATTAGGAAGAGTGCTGTATATTCAAGGGAGATGATAGAGAGAAGAGCAATTAAGCCAGCAACTTTAAAAAGTTTCCCCCCAACTTTATGAGTCTTTTTCCATACTTTATCACTGCTTAAGGTCCATGGTGTTTTAATGCCAATAAACCAGTTTCTTTTTGCTTTTTCTGTTAAAACTCCGCAGTAGTAAAAAATTATGCTCAAAGCAGGAGCCATCATTTTTCCTATATTAAAACTTTGGCCAAGGTTCCAAAAAATAGTGAGGAGGTAAATATAAAGTAAGAATAGGAACAAAAGGATTATAAAAGTATCAAAATACTTTCTGAATTTTTCAATATTTGCTTTTAGGGGATCTATCTTGGGTATTAAGATAAAAAGCAAAAACAGACCCAAAGAGACAAAAGGCATTAAAAAAGCGCCCCAAAACTTTGAGGTGTATCTGTCTGCCTCGCCCTGTATATTCCAGTGAGAAGCTACGCTGTCAGGTAGTTGGGGATAAAAATATATCCCTATACCAAAAGACAATAAAACAAGAGCAAGTATTAACCAATGGCTTTTTCTCATTTGTTTTAGTATATATTAAAAAATTTCATTACGAGCAACTTTGTTTTTCTTGACAAAAGTTATTTTAGAATAAGAACAACTTCTTAAACTAATAGTTAGGCAAACTATATTTTGTTTATTCTTTATTGAACCATTTTTTAACTACCTCTTCAGCTGGTTTGTTGCGGATGTTGTAAGGACTTTGGGAACTTTTTGCCCAAGCCATTACAAAAGCACCAGATACTTTGTCCCAAACATTTTGAAAAAATATCTCGAAAAATTGAGCCTGTTCTTCTTCAGTAAAAACTCCGCCTGCCAATAACGGATCATTGGGATCGCGATAAGTAATAGCTCCTGTTTCGCCAAAATAAACTCCTTTGAGATTGTATTTTGATTTGACCTCTTCGGCTCGGCGTAAAACTTCTGGTAGTCTCATCTGCCACTCAGTCAAATCCTCAGCATAAACATCAAAGGCAGCATAGTCGTAGCCAGAAAAATCAGCACCCTCTAAGCCAACATCAGCTACTTTTAAAACTACATTACCGGTGTAAGCTTGCCTTACAATAGGTAGAATCTTTTGTGCCCATTCTGATTCGCGACCGCGAAGAGCAAAATTTGGTTCATTGAGCGGGCAAAAAATTTCGACTTGATACTCTTCGGCAATTTTTGCCCATTTTTGGACATAATCTGGAAACTGGGCTATAAAATTGTCTTTGTTTTTGATTTCGTGCTCGCACTGAGGGCTTAAAGTGCCGAGATCTAGCTCCACTGCCAAACCTGCCTGATGGATTTTTTCAATTCTTTGTTTGACGATTTTTTCTTGTTGAAATTTTTGCCAAGGCGGACCGTAAACTATAGGTTCAATCTCAGTGCCTTTGACACAAAAAGAGACCGCTACCG